>JAUVDN010000043.1 GCA_030595325.1 Gammaproteobacteria bacterium
AAGAGACGTTGGCAGTTATCAGTTTGCAGTCGTCAGAAAAAGAAAAACCTTAGCTTTTACTACAGAGCCTGTGGCTTTTCGGTTATTTTGTTTTTAACTTAAAACTGATAACTGCCTACTTAAAACGTCTCTTTTGACTCAATAACAGACACCAAACAAAATGAAAGAACCTTTACGCCAACAACTCGAGCACGGCCTCAAACAAATGGGGCTGCACCACTCTGTAGAGGTACAGCAGAAACTGGTGCATTACATTCAGCTAATTGCGCGTTGGAACAAAACTTTTAATTTAACCGCTATCCGAGATGTTGAAGAGATGGTGAGCAAGCACCTGTTAGATAGCCTGGCAGTGCAGCCCTATGTCGATGGTACATTAGTATTGGACGTGGGTAGCGGTGCTGGTCTGCCGGGCATCCCTTTTGCGATTACCTCGCCAGACAAGCATTTTATTCTGCTAGACAGCAATGGTAAAAAGACCCGTTTCTTAACGCAGGCTAAGATTGACCTGAAATTGAAAAATGTCGAAATCATTCATCAGCGGGTGCAAGATTATCAGCCAATAGTGGATGGACATAGGATATACTTCGACGTGATTACTGCGCGCGCCTATGCGACCACCGATGATATTTTAGAAAGCACTGCACATCTGCAAGATGAAAATACTCATTTGTTAGTTATGCAGGGCAAGCTAGATGAGCAGATCAATACAGATAAGTATCAGCTGTTAGAGTCAAATGCTCTTGAGGTCTACGGCTTAGATGCTGAGCGGCATCTGCTGGAAATTAAAAAAGTTTAATATTTAAGGTCTGATGTTCAGGCCTCAAGAACAAACACCCTATACGAATTATGTCAAAAGTACTCGCATTAGCAAATCAAAAAGGCGGCGTCGGTAAAACGACCACCAGCGTAAATCTTGCCGCATCATTGGCAGCGACCAAGCGTAAAGTATTGTTGATCGATCTAGACCCGCAGGGTAATGCCACCATGGGTGTTGGCGTTGATAAAAATGCACTGGACCTAACTTTTTGTGATTGTCTGCTTGATGGTGTGGATGCCCATAAAGTGGTTCATCATATCGAAAATGTTGGTATAGACTTGCTGCCTTCTAATGCTGATATGACAGCGGCAGAAGTGGATCTGATGCGTGCCGATAATGCTGAGCAACGTCTTAAGAATAGTATTGCCTCAATCGTCGATGAATATGATTATGTCTTAATCGACTGTCCGCCAGCATTAAACATGTTGACTTTAAATGCACTGGTTGCATCTGATGGTGTAATTATTCCCATGCAGTGCGAGTACTATGCATTGGAAGGTCTGACTGCTTTGATGGATACCATCAATCAGGTTCGCTCATCGGTTAATCCTGATTTAAAAATAGAAGGTCTGCTTCGCACCATGTTCGATCCGCGAAATACATTATCTAATGATGTGTCTGCACAGTTAATAGAGCATTTTGGCGACCGTGTTTATCGCACCATCGTGCCACGTAATGTTCGGCTGGCGGAAGCACCAAGTTATGGCTTGCCTGCACTGTTATATGAGAAAACATCCCGTGGTGCACTGGCTTATTTAGCATTAGCGGGTGAGATGTTAAGGCGTGAAAGTCGAGCTAAGGCCGCACCGGCCGTTGTTTGATGGTGGCGCTTAATAGTAAGGCATAGTAAGGCATAGTTAAGGCTAAAGCAGAAAAAAGAATTAAAGGTTAAAGCATGACAGCAAAGAAAAAAGCAGCGAAGAAAAAAGGACTGGGCAGAGGTTTATCCGCATTACTGGGTAACAGTGATGTTGAAGCGATGATGGAGCCGTCCAGTGATAATGAGTTGCGTAATATAGATGTTGATTTAATCGAGCGTGGTCCATGGCAGCCACGTGAGCACTTTGATGAAGAAGCGCTTCAAGAGTTGGCCGACTCAATAGGGCAGCAAGGCGTGGTTCAGCCTATTGTTGTCAGGCAGAAATCTGCAAACCGATTTGAGATAGTTGCCGGTGAGCGTCGCTGGCGGGCGTCACAAAAGGCCGGCCTGTCGAAAATTCCAGCGGTAATAAAATCATTTGATGATCAAACCGCTGCGGCTGTTTCCCTGATCGAAAATATTCAACGTGAAAATTTAAACCCGCTTGAAGAGTCGACAGCGTTAAAGCGTTTAATTGATGAGTTTGATATGACGCACCAGCAGGTTGCTGAAACGGTAGCGCGTTCGCGTGCCACCGTAAGCAACCTTTTACGCCTGCAAGACCTGAATCCGGATGTAAAAATGTTATTAGCCATGCGAGACATTGATATGGGTCATGCGCGCGCACTACTAGCGATTGATGGCATGGAGCAAAGCAGTATCGCGAAAGATGTTGCCAGAAAAGGTTTGTCAGTACGTGAGACTGAGGCTTTGATTCGGAAGATGTCGGCGCCGTCTAAAAAGACAAAAGTAAGCAAAAAAGATCCGGATATTGTTAAGTTAGAAGAGCGTTTAACCGAGCGACTTGGTGCGCCAGTTTTGATAAAGCAAAAAGGTAAGGGTAAAGGCTGCCTCGAAATCAGTTATACCAGTCTCGACGTTTTAGATGGCATATTGAGTAAAATAGAGTCATAGCTGGCCAATAATTGAGTCATAAAAGATTAAGGGGTCATTAAAACTTTATATTAGTATTCCATGCTATAGAAATATTTTATGGCTGCATTGATTCCTTGCGCTCAACGGTAGTCTCTTATATAATTCGCGCGCATTCTAACCCCGCCGTGGCGTTTTAAATCTACGTTTTTAACATAAAGCAGTGTGTTGTGGTTGGTTGAAAATGCACAAAACTATGCAACAAGATCAGCTAGACCTGAATCGACAACATCAGCAATCGAAGAAGCTGGCGATTTTATACATTCAATCGCAACTGGCCCTAACGGTAGCACTCTCGATAGCGTTAATTTTTATTGATCTTGTGATGGCATATTCCGCATTAACCGGTGGAATGATAGCAACAGTCGCTAACGCCTGGTTTGCATATAAAGTATTTAGAGTAAGGCCTGACAGTGCAGCAGTCACCATGCTTGCATCTGCGTACACGGGCGAGATGTACAAGATAATGTTAACGGGTGCGCTGTTTATATGCGCATTTGTATTGATAAGGCCAGTGAGTGCGGTGGCTTTGTTAATCACCTATTTTTTAGTACACATGACACCGATAGTGGTGAGTGTGGTACAGGACAGAGCTGGCAATGGGGCTGGCGATAAAAACTAAAGAGAGAGTAAGATGGCTGACGAAGCCTTAACCGCTGGACAATACATCAAACATCATCTGCAGAACATGACTTATGGTCAGCACGCAGATGGCTCATGGGGTTTAGCCCACACCGCTGAAGAAGCGTCAGCAATGGGTTTTATGTCAATCAATGTTGACACCATGTTCTGGTCAATCACTTTAGGCGTGTTCTTTCTCTGGATATTCCGCCGTGCAGCTAAAAATGCCACTGCAGACACACCGACCGGCCTACAAAATTTCATCGAGATGATTATCGAGTTTATCGATGGTAGTGTAAAAAGTGCCTTCAATGGTCGGAATGGCATAGTTGCTCCAATGGCGCTTACCATTTTTGTCTGGGTTTTCCTGATCAATTTTATGGATCTTATACCTGTTGACTGGTTACCGGGCACCGCTGCCTGGATCGGTTCGACCTTCTTTGGTATGGATCCGCATCACATTTATTTCAAAGTGGTACCTTCTACAGATCCAAACGCAACCTTTGGTATGGCTCTGGCGGTATTTATGCTGTCGATGTATTACAGCGTTAAGATCAAGGGTGTTAAGGGCTTTGCCGCTGAATTGACGATGCATCCTTTCAGTTCCAGCAATACATTGGTACAGATATTATTTATCCCAATTAACTTCATGCTGGAGTTTGTCGCGCTGATTGCTAAGCCGTTATCACTGTCACTGCGTTTGTACGGCAACATGTTCGCGGGCGAAATGATTTTCATCCTGATCGCTATCATGTATGGCGGCGGTTGGGCATTAGGTATATTTGGCGGGTTCCTGCAGTTAGGCTGGGCGATCTTCCATATTCTAATCATTACCTTACAGGCTTATATTTTTATGACGCTGACCATCGTTTATATGGATCTTGCGTATCAAGTGCCTGAAGAGCACTAACGATAAAGCGCTGGCGATAATTAGAACAAGCTAAACAAATTTTTATATTATTAACGAATATTTTTAACGAATTAAATTTCTATTAGGAGAAAACAATGACTGAAGTAAGTGCGATGCTTTACATAGCAGGTGCAATCATGATGGGCTTAGGCGCATTGGGTGCAGCGATTGGTATTGGTGTTTTAGGCGGCCGTTTCCTTGAGGGGGCAGCACGTCAACCTGAGCTTATTCCATTATTACGTGGCCAGTTCTTCCTTATGATGGGTCTGACTGACGCGGTTCCAATGATTGCTGTTGGTGTGGCTTTCTACATCATCTTCGCTGTAGCGTAATAACGATAAGTATCAATAGGTAAAAGCGGATGAATATTAATTTAACGCTGATTGGTCAATCGATAACCTTTGCGATCTTCGTATGGTTTTGTTACGCCTACGTGTGGCCACCACTGGTCGCTGCATTAGCAGAACGTCAGAAGAAAATTGCTGACGGTCTGGCGGCAGCTGAACGTGGTCAACACGAGCAGGAACTGGCTGAAAAGAAAGCGACTGAGTACTTGAAAGACGCCAAAGGTCAGGCATCAGACATTATCACGCAGGCGCAGAAACGTGCTAACGAGATTGTTGATGAAGCAAAAGGTGATGCTCGTACAGAAGCTGGCCGCATAAAAGCGGGTGCAGATGCTGAGATCGAACAGGAAATCAATCGTGCACGTGAGCACCTTCGTCAAGAAGTTGTGGTTTTAGCTATTTCCGGTGCTGAAAAAGTACTGAAACGCGAAGTAGATAAAGACGCACATGCAAGCTCACTAAACGAACTGGCTGCACAGCTTTAAGCGCTGGGAATCGGAGTAAGTAATGGCAGATTTCACAACAGCAGCACGACCTTACGCTAATGCCGTCTATGACCTCGCAAGTGGCGCTTCTGATAAAGCTGGTACGCTAGCTTCATGGAGCGATGCACTGGCTAATTTAGCCGCCGTGGTTGCAGATGAGCAGATAAGCCAAATGCTGAGCGACCCTGAGACGGGCAAGCAGCAAAAAGGCAAACTGATTATTCAGGTACTGGGCGATAAGCTAAACGAGCAGCAACAAAATCTCGTTAAGCTGATGGCGGAAAATGGTCGTTTGATCATTATGCAGGACGTACAGGAACAGTTTGAAGTCGCTCGTGCTAAAGCAGAAAACAAAGTAGAAGCAGAGGTTGTATCTGCTTTTGAATTGACTGCTGAGCAAACAGACGAATTGATTAATACATTAAAGAAAAAACTTGGCTGTGATGTCACGCTGACGACAACGGTAGATGAATCGTTGATCGGTGGTGTGGTTATTAAAGCCGGTGACACTATTATAGACGCGTCTATGAAATCGCAGCTGGATTCGCTTGCGCTTTCATTGGCACGATAAGAGGCAATACAATGCAACTCAATCCATCAGAAATCAGTGAACTGATTAAATCACGAATCGAGAACTTCGATCAGAAAGTCGAAGCCCGTACCGAAGGTACTATCGTTAGTTTAATGGACGGTATCATTCGAATTCACGGTCTAGCCGATGCTATGCAAGGCGAGATGATCGAACTGCCAGGCGATACATTTGCTATGGCGTTAAACCTTGAGCGCGATTCAGTCGGCGCGGTTGTTTTAGGTAGCTACGGCCACTTACTCGAAGGTGATACTGCTAAGTGTACCGGTCGTATTCTCGAGGTTCCTATCGGAGAAGAAATGCTGGGTCGTGTTGTAGATGCGCTTGGTGTACCTATCGATGGTAAAGGCCCTATCGATGCAAAATTAACTGCCCCTATCGAAAAGATTGCACCGGGCGTAATCGAACGTAAGTCAGTTGATCAACCTGTACAAACAGGTCTAAAAGCGATTGATGCGATGGTTCCTGTTGGTCGTGGTCAGCGTGAGTTAATCATTGGTGACCGCCAGACTGGTAAAACAGCTGTTGCGATTGATGCCATCATCAACCAGACAGGTACGGGTGTTAAATGTATCTATGTTGCGATCGGTCAGAAAGCATCAACAGTTGCGAACATCGTACGTAAACTGGAAGAGCATGGCGCCATGGAGCACACAATTATTGTTGCTGCTAACGCATCTGAATCAGCTGCGATGCAATACATTGCGCCTTACTCTGGTTGTACCATGGGTGAGTATTTCCGTGATCGCGGACAAGATGCATTAATTATTTATGATGACTTAACAAAACAGGCCTGGGCGTATCGTCAGGTTTCATTGTTATTACGTCGTCCTCCAGGTCGTGAAGCATACCCTGGTGACGTATTCTACTTGCACTCACGTTTATTAGAACGTGCGTCACGTGTAAATGCTGAATACGTAGAAGAGTTTACAAACGGTGAAGTAAAAGGTAAAACCGGTTCTTTAACGGCTTTGCCTATCATTGAAACACAAGAAGGAGACGTTTCAGCTTTCGTACCAACCAACGTAATTTCGATTACTGATGGCCAGATCTTCCTTGAGTCTGATCTGTTCAACGCTGGTATTCGTCCTGCAATTAACGCGGGTCTTTCTGTATCACGTGTAGGTGGTGCAGCACAGACAACCATTATTAAGAAACTTGGTGGTGGTATTCGTTTAGCACTGGCGCAGTATCGTGAGCTTGCAGCGTTTGCGCAGTTCGCTTCTGATCTTGATGATGCAACTCGTGCACAGTTAGAGTTAGGTGAGCGTGTTACAGAACTGATGAAACAAGCGCAGTATTCACCATTGTCTGTTGCTGAGATGGCTTTTTCATTATTAGCAGCGAACGAAGGTTTCTTAAACGACGCAGAGGTTAAGAAGGTTGTTGCTTATGAAGCGGCGATGCTTGCTCACATGAAGAGTAATAATGCTGACCTGATTGCGCAGATTAATGAGTCCGGTGATTTCAACGATGATATTAAGACGTCAATGATTGCTGCTTTAGAAGATTTTAGAGCCAATGGTGTTTACTAGGGGCGTTTACTAGTTGAGATGGCTAGTTGAGATGGCTAGCAGCGATGACTAGTCGCAGCACATTAATAGACGATAAAGTTTAAATAGAGAAGAACTATGGCAGGCGCTAAAGAAATACGCACCAAGATCAAAAGTGTACAAAATACACAAAAGATCACCAAAGCAATGGAAATGGTTGCGGCAAGTAAAATGCGTAGAGCACAAGAACGTATGCGTGCATCACGCCCGTATGCGGAAAAAATGCGTGATGTGTTAAGTCACCTTGCGCAGGCACATTGTGAATACAAACACCCGTACCTACAAGAGCGTGAAGAAGTTAAACGTGTTGGTTATATTATAGTTGCTACAGACCGTGGTCTATGTGGTGGTTTGAATACCAATATGTTTAAAGCTGCGGTCAATGAAATGGCTGACTGGCAAGAAAAAAATGTAGAAATTGATATCTGTACTGTTGGTAAGAAGTCAGCATCCTTCTTTTCACGTTTTCAGGGCAAGATTATTTCGCAGGTGGCAGACCTTGGTGACCAACCCTCACATGAGGCATTGATTGGTGCGGTTAAAGTTATGTTGGACGCGTATGACGAAGGCAAAATTGATCGTCTGTTTTTGGTGAGCAATATTTTCGAAAACACCATGACGCAAACGCCGACTGTACAGCAGTTAATTCCGGCAACAGGTGAAGTCGACAAAGAGCTAGATCACCACTGGGATTACATCTATGAGCCAGATACAAAACTAATCATCGATGCTTTGATGATGCGTTTTATAGAGTCTCAGGTTTATAAAGGCGTGATAGAAAATATCGCCTGTGAGATGTCAGCACGCATGATCGCAATGAAGAGTGCGACAGATAATGCCGGCGACATCATAAAAGAATTACAAACGATTTATAACAAAGCGCGACAAGCATCGATCACTCAGGAAATTTCTGAGATTGTTGCAGGTGCATCTGCCGTCAATTAAAAGTTGATTAAAGCATAACCGTGTCAGAGCAATATTTGTCATAGATTTAGTAAACAAGAATTTAACAACAAAATTTAATACATAAGTATTTACGAGGATAACAATCATGAGTACCGGAAACGTAGTAGAGATTATCGGCGCGGTTATTGACGTCGAATTTCCACGGGACTCCATTCCTAAGGTTTACGACGCGCTAAAACTTGATGAAACAGGTTTAACGATGGAAGTGCAGGCGCAATTAGGCGATGGTGTTGTACGAGCAATTGCAATGGGCGCAACTGAAGGCCTACGTCGTGGTATGGAAGTTAAAAATACCGGTGATGCAATTCGCGTTCCTGTCGGTCCTAAAACATTAGGCCGAATCATGGATGTACTGGGTAACCCGATTGATAACCAGGGTGACATCGGACATGACGAGACCATGCCTATCCACCGTAAACCACCTAAGTTCGAAGATCAGTCTTCAGCGACAGAAATTCTGGAAACCGGTATTAAAGTAATCGATTTGGTTATGCCTATATCAAAAGGCGGTAAAATTGGTTTGTTCGGTGGTGCGGGTGTAGGTAAGACCGTAACACTGATGGAATTGATTCGAAATATTGCTGTTGAGCATAGTGGTTTCTCTGTATTCGCCGGTGTTGGTGAGCGTACTCGTGAAGGTAACGATTTTTACTACGAGATGCAGGAAGGTGGGGTACTCGATAAAGTGGCGCTGGTTTATGGTCAGATGAATGAGCCTCCTGGTAACCGTCTTCGTGTTGCGTTAACCGGATTGACTATGGCTGAGTATTTCCGTGATCAAGGTAGTGATGTATTGATGTTTGTTGATAACATTTACCGTTACACGCTTGCGGGAACAGAAGTATCAGCACTACTAGGTCGTATGCCATCAGCGGTAGGTTACCAGCCTACACTTGCGGAAGAAATGGGTGTACTTCAAGAACGTATTACATCGACTAAGACAGGTTCGATCACATCATTCCAGGCGGTTTATGTACCTGCAGATGATTTGACTGACCCTTCTCCAGCAACAACATTTGCTCACTTGGATGCGACTTTAGTACTGTCTCGTCAGGTAGCTGAACTTGGTATTTACCCAGCGGTGGATCCATTGGATTCAAGCTCACGTATTCTTGATCCATTAGTGATTGGTCTTGAGCACTATGAAATCGCTCGTGGCGTACAGGGTTTATTACAGCGTTACAAAGAATTGAAAGACATTATTGCGATTCTGGGTATGGATGAATTATCAGATGATGATAAGCAAGCCGTAGGCCGTGCTCGTAAAATTCAACGTTTCTTATCTCAGCCTTTTTTCGTTGCTGAAATTTTCACTGGTTCGCCAGGTAAATATGTTTCACTGAAAGATACACTGGCAGCATTTAAAGCGATTCTTGCTGGTGATCATGATGATCTGCCTGAGCAGGCGTTCTACATGGTTGGCGGTATTGAAGAAGCTGTAGAAAAAGCCAAAACCCTATAAGCAGTAAAACAAAAAGCAGCCCCCTGTAAGCGGTAAAATAAAGAGCATAAACTATGGCAATGACCATGCACATAAACATCGTAAGTGCTGAGAATGAAATATTCTCTGGTACAGTAACTGAAGTGTACGCACCTGCGGGAGCCGGCGAAGTAGGTATCATGCCTCGCCACACACAGATGTTGACTACACTTAAACCGGGCGTGGTTCGTATCGTTGAGCAAGACGGTGCAGAGCAAAGTTTTTTTGTTAGCGGCGGTATTCTTGAAGTGCAGCCGCACGTGGTAACAGTATTATCAGATACTGCATTACGCGCAACCGATATCGATGAGTCTGCAGCGATGGAAGCAAAAACTCGTGCTGAAGCAGCGATGAAAGATAAAGCGTCAGATCTGGATTATGCTAAAGCTAAATCAGAACTGATTGAAGCCGTTGCTCAGATAGAAGCACTGAAGAAAATTCGCCGTAAAAAATAACGCAGAGAAGTAAATCAGATAAGCATATTTAGCAAACAAGTAATGCAGTATTACAAGCTAAAGTTAATAGGCTAATATTAGGAGGTCGAATTCGAAAGAGTTCGGCCTTTTTATTTGTATAATGCTTATCTCGTTAGTTTTTAATAAACTATTTTTAATGGCACAAAATAATAAAATTTAAAGGAATTTATCAATGAGTCTCTCCGTTATCATATTAGCTGCAGGCGCTGGAACACGCATGCGTTCATTAAAACCAAAAGTTTTACATGAGCTTGCCGGTCTGCCGATGGTTGAACATGTCTATAACACCAGTATGGCTTTAGGTGCAAATCAAGTCCAGGTGGTGTACGGACACGGCGGTGACTTGTTGAAAACACAGTGTCAGCATTTTGATGTTGAATGGGCGTTGCAGGATCAGCAGTTAGGCACGGCACACGCAGTACAGCAGGCAAGTCCAAATATCAGTGACGATGATGTTGTTTTGATTTTATATGGCGACGTACCATTGATAAAATCAGAAACCCTCGATGCGCTGGTAAAAAATATCAGTGGTAATAATATTTCTCTGCTCACCGTAAATCTTGATGACCCGACGGGTTATGGCCGTATCGTTCGCGAAGCAGACAAAGTCGTTGCTATTGTTGAGCATAAAGATGCATCAGATGAAGTTAAAACTATTCAGGAAGTAAATACAGGTATCCTTGCGGTTAGAGCGGGATACTTAAATGAGTGCTTGAGTAAAGTCGATGATAACAATGTACAGGGTGAATATTATTTAACCGATATTATTTCGATGGCCGTGAAAGACGGTAATGAAGTTATCACCACGCAGCCAGAACAATGTTTTGAGGTAGAAGGCGTAAATGATAGAAGGCAGCTGTCACGATTAGAAAGAATTCATCAACGTGAGATTGCTGAAAAATTACTAACGGATGGCATCGCTCTGGCCGATCCGAATCGTATCGATGTTCGCGGTGAGTTGAATGCCGGTAATGATAGTTTTATTGATATTAATTGCATTTTCGAGGGTGAAGTAAATCTGGGTACAGGTGTAACTATCGGTGCAGGGTGTGTAATTAAAGACAGCACTATCGCATGTGACTGTTATATCAAGCCGTACTCAGTGATAGAAAACGCTATCATAGATAAAGAGACTGAAGTGGGCCCGTTCGCGCGAATTCGTCCAGGTACGCATCTGAAAGAAAACAGCCGTGTTGGCAACTTTGTAGAAATCAAAAATACCGAGCTGGGTGAAAACAGCAAAGCCAGCCACCTGAGCTATCTCGGTGATAGTGATATCGGTAAAGATGTAAATATAGGTGCTGGTACCATTACCTGTAATTACGATGGCGCTAATAAATTTAGAACGGTTATAAAAGATGGCGCGTTCATCGGTTCAGATACACAGTTAGTGGCGCCTGTTACAGTCGGTAAAAATGCAACCATCGGTGCAGGCTCAACTATTACCAAAGATACAGAAGATGACTCGCTAACACTGAGCCGTTCAGCTCAGCGCTCTATAAAAGGTTGGGAACGGCCAAAAAAGAAATAATGTAATGCGGTTATCGCCAGCTTTCGGCGGCTTAATTTATTAATTATTTGAATAAGGTTTACTGTAAAAAAGATTAATTCTTGTTTGTAGCTAAATTATTTTTAATATTATGCACCTATGTGGTGCGCTCCATTAGCAATGACAACATAAGTCTTTGATTTCATTGTTTATAAGTAATTAAGGTATCGCTAATGTAGCTGCAATTTAATTGGATATATTAGCTATTCCTCTCTAAAATTAGCCCCCCGCAAGTTATTGTTGTAAATGAGGTTTTCCTTTGGCAACCGTTATGAATTCACCAGATAATTTTACCATTCCAGAAAGACGTTCAATAGATAAGCGTCAAATTACGTTACAGCATATCTGTCTGCAGCTGGCCTCATTAGGACACCGTTGTCAGTTAAGTTCTGATCATGGCTACCTGTCAGTCGCTGACAGCCTGCTAAAGAACTACTCCGCTCAGAGACAGTTACTTGCAGAGTATCGTTGCCCTGCCGATCAACGTATACAGGACTTTTTAAATAATTATCTTAAACGTAATGGCGTTGACGTAGAGATTAAGTTGCCTGGTGAAACATTTAACTTGAATGAAAAAGGTATTGCTCGTGAATTATCGTTGCCTTACGACAGTAATACATATAAATCTGATTTGCTATCATCTTACCGTGTGGCTCAGGGTGTGCTGCATAATCCAAAAAATGATCGACGTACAACTTCAGGCGTTTTCCATATCGTTGAAGGTGGTCTACCGATACCTGCAGATAAAAAATCCGTGCCGGTTGATGTATATGCCAATCTGCTACAGGTAGCATTAGATCCACCGACAGAATTACTTGGTCTGCCGATCGCAAGTGAGCATGAAAAACCTGTCGATATGTGGGTCTCATTATTGTTAAGGCCAGTTGTTCGTCCGGAAGTCGAAGGTGCTCTGCCTGAGAAAAGTCTGGAGACAAGATTTTTTGCACCAGGCACACTGGTATCAAATCTTGATTTTGTTGAGACAATTTTTGGTAACGGCGGCGATCCGTTTTTACCTGAAAACGATTCAGCATTGGATATCGATCACTGGACCGGTCATAGCGGTTGCGTCATCCTTGCGCCACACCTAACCAAGTTAAGTAAAAAAGTGCTTGGCTTGCCACGTTACGAAGATGCGACTGAGCGCCAACGTGAAGATGGCATGTGCTGGAAGAAAGATGATGAACTCTATAATGATGGCGGTGCATTCAAAGTTGTGTGTCGTGATATGGACGGCGTCATCGTAACGATTATTGCTGACAACTATTTTGGTTACAGTAAAAAAGAAATTAAATCACAGATAAGTTTTTCAGCAAATTTGTTTGGTGGTGCTGAAGAAGAACATTCTGGCGGCGCACTTGCATTTCCGCGTTTTAACTTAGGTAATTATTACCTGCCTAAAGTTGAAGATGATATGACCTCGCATACTTTCACGCGATTGTGCAAGCAGCTGGAAGGCGGCATAACGATTAAAGATGAAGGGTATGCGTTAGATAATAACTACTCAGATATTATTTATATACCTGAAGACGCACATGTCGATATGCAAGAGCAGACGATAAGTTGGTCTAAAGGTGGAAATAAACAACAAATTAAATTACTGGTAAAGCATACTTACATCTACCCTAGTGGATTTAAGGTGCATATGCAGAAACATCCACAGGCGCCGAGTTGGCGTTTGATTGGTACGCTTGGTGAAGGAACTTTTTGTCACAAACCAAGTACAGTATCAGGTGGTGGTAAATCAGAAATTTCAAAATCAATTCAGGATTCGATGATTTCAGGCCCGGTATTTATCGGTGACTTTGAAGATAATATGAATCAGGTTGAGGCGATTTTTAATTACGATTATTCGAATCGTCGTAGTGATAGTTCAAAAAATGATGATCGAGGCGTACTGAGTACTGAGCGCAGTCTGGGCTCAGTCATCCGTTTGTTAACACCATCTGATGATATCTATACTGATGAATATAATCAGTGGTTAGAGAATATTCCACAATATATTTTAGCGCTTGTTTATATGATCAAACGTTTTTATAAATCAGAGTGGAAAGGCAACTGGCGTAAGCATTTCTCAGTAGATGAAGTTAATGGTTACCCAGGACATGAATTAAAATTTGATGGGCGTAAATTAGTAACCAGTTACTTACGCGTAGGTTTGCGTAGTGATGGCACATGGCGTATCTATAAATTACGTCAGGATTTTGTTGCAGCGACTAAAGTACAGACCGAAGATGACATTACAGCATCTACCGTTGTGCCGGTAAGTTATGTCGAAGGCGAACTGAATGCACGCTACAAGAATCCTAGTGTTAAATTAGTTAAGAACTGTGAGAGTAGATTATTCCAGCGCCCTGATGAAGCAATTAATCGAGGTTTTGATACGCAGACTGAAATCGACCTGTCAGAACAGGGTAACTTCATTTCAAACTTTGAACCGCTGACAAGTGAAGATGCACGTGAGCAAGTTGAAGATGCGATTAACTTCATGGAGTACTCGCAACCAATGCAGGAACTGATACGTGGCGCAGCAGGAACGGAAAATGAATATTTTGTTTCATCAGCGCATCCACGTATTGTTGATGGCGAGCACAGTAAAAATGTACGTTACTTGCAAAAGCGTCCTGATCTGGCAAATCCTAGAAACCTATATCTGGCGACAGCCGGTACTCGTTTGTCACGTGGTTTGTCCTTAGATCAGCCAGTGCATTTCCCGGTAAATGCTGTATTGCAGGGCCGACGTAATAATCCAGAAGAAAAAGCAGCCGGTATAAGACCGTTAGCTGTTTATAATCCAATTCATTATCAGGAATTGCCTGAACTGTTTATGGATTTGATTTGTAGCCTGACCGGTAAGTCACCATCGACAACGGGTGCAGGGTCTGAAGGCGCACTAACCAAAGGTCCATTTAATGCCTTATCAACGACGGCTGACCTGAACAACGCTCTGGTTTCATTTATCTTGTGTGATTATGCCGGTTACTCTTCTGCAGCCGGTTACATCGGTGCCGGCCGTCGTGTAGATCATGACATCAGTATGTTAATACCTGAGATATGGTGCCGACTGCCGATACCGCAGCGTGACCCAAAATATTTGATTGAAAACGGTCATCTGGAAAAAATCGAAGATTTTGATCATGACGGTGAAACCATACGTGCCAGTCGTTTGGGCTATCGCATTACCAAAAAGTTCGTTCACGCTTTCTTCGGTAAAGTATTTGATAGTCCAACCGTCGTTTTTGATGAAGAAATGCTACGTCCAGAAACACAAGGCATGGAAGCCTATGTTGACGGTGTAAATAACATCGTTGAAGCACAGCAGAAAGTAGCGCTTAGTTATTTTGCTGATGGTTCTATTGATGATGCTTGTCCACCATTAAAAGCTGTTTTAACTATTATGGCCGAAGGGAGTTATGAAGGTAAGACTATCGATGACCCGTCTATTCGTGAAATGTTCACTCTTGAATATTTATTAGCGAGCGACTGGTATCAACAGCGCCTAAAGATCAAGCAGCAGCGTGACGCAGCGTTATGGCAGATGAATCGTGATTACATCGATCAGAAGATGGATGAGACCAATGAATCAAACACAGCGCAATGGGCCGATTTGCAAGGCAGAATAGAAAATGCTGAGGAAATGTTGGAGTGGGTTAACAGTGACAGCTATCTGGAACGCCTGCAAGGTACGCTTGGTGCAGATTGGATTCATAAGGGTGCGTAGGCTTATAAGTATCGATTGAAGTGTATCGATTCGACAACGATAGACTGTAAAAATAAACCCGTTACGACTTCACAGGATGTGAAATCGTAACGGGTTTTTCATATCTAGACCCGAAGGTCGTAACTGCGTTATTGCAGATTTGGTCTATGCCTCAGTAAACAGTGGCCTCAGCTAAGCTGTACTGCCAAAAGATTTATCGATGGCTCCTGCGGGTACATTAAGTCCTGCTAGTCGACAGCCCTGAGCTACCGGGCCACCAGGTATAATCTTATAAAGATATTTCATACCACCACGGGAATGAAATTTTTCATCAAGGGCATCTTTAATTTGTCGCAAATGTGGAAAGTCTACTTTTCGGTAGTATTCTTGCAGAGCACGAATTAAATCCCAATGATCATCGCTTAAATTAACGCCCTCAGCCTTCGCTGCTGACTCTGCACTATTTATATCCCAGTCCCCCGGGGCATTTGGAAATGATTCAATTGAAACGTTCATGGTCTCCTCCTTTTATATCTGTATAGACAATATATTTAGTAAGTTATTAAGGGAAAGTTGTAGAAGTAATGTCCTTAAGGTTTTGTTGTCCCATAACAACCCATCTTGGTGTTGCTTTACCCGTGCCGGCATCACTTAGGTGAGGATGATCATCCGCCATCTTCTGTAAAATATCTTCCTGTGTTGGATCAGCATCAACAATGAAGACATGTTTGCCGTTGTTTAGGTCTTTCTGGAATCGACGAAAATCTTTATGCGGCGTTTGAATTCCATAGAAACCACCACTCCATGTAGAAAAGCCAAACATCACGACAGCAAGAAAGTAAAACGGCATCCAGGTATAGAGCTCTGGCAGTTTTGTCATGTAGGCGAAGATAATTACTAACGATGCTGCCAATACGCCGAACATGGCCCCAGTCAAAGTACCGTGTACAACATCTTGTTTGAATACAGCCTCGATATTGTGTAGATGAGGATGAGTTTCAACAGCCGTGTCATCTTTACTCAGTACATGAATTTGAGGTTTGTTTATGCCTCTACGTTCGAGTTCCTGTTCAATGCGATCAAGGTCATCCAAATCATCACTAATAAAATAATGTCTTTTCATCGTATTTCTCCACTGTATTTATGTTGGTCGTGTTATTCAAATTAGGTAGCGCAATTTACTGTAAGTTCAGAGTTTTATTTTTTTGCTCTAGCCATTATTTGGCTGTCATTTGGCCTGAGCTGACAGAATAAATATCTTTATAGTTTTCAGGGTTCCTTTTTCCTCATTGTCTTAATGTTAAGACTTATGGTTATTCGGCTTCGATCATGGGAGAAATGCCATCGTTTATTAAACGCATAGACTCTTCGTGCATGGTTGTAATGTACTGTTCAAAATAATGGTCTTTATTTAGCGTTCCATATGGTATACAGCAATGTTCTATTGCCTGATTGAAATCGTAGTTGTATTCGGCAGTGTCCCAATCAACAGCAGTGTGATCTATTGCTTTGTGAAAGCGGTCAACGAACATTGCAGCTGAAGATATAGCTATGTGCTTTAAAACTTCGACGAATTCTCTTTTATCAACGCAGACGCTCCATTCTTGCTCGTTTGCAGTTATGCTCATCCAGTCGTGCATAGAGACATTAAATCCCGTCAGTTCAAAAATCTTTTCAGTAACAGAGGATTCGTTAAACTCTTCTGAGCTGCGAGTATTAGCTTCTCGAGTATTAGAAATTCGCACGGGTACACCGTGTTGAACTTCTATATCAAGTCCAGGAGCAACACGATTCCAGCCATTTAGCGGAGTTACATTCAACATAATTACGTTCCACCTCAACCGTAAGTGATTGAAAACAGAATAGGTATTATTAGGGCGCCGATGAAAATAAATGTCAAGCATGAAGTAAACGAAGAAGATTTATAGGCATTGCTTAAGTTTAAGTAATAAGTATGTGTGATTAGTAAGTTGTTGATTTATTTTGTTTTATTGAGGTAGAGAGTGCCGGCCTAAATTGAAGTGTAGATAAAAGTAGTTTTACCTCTGGTATAGGCAGAGCTAAGTATTATTTATTAACAGTGGAGATTAAGTGTTTTATGGCTTTGGTCTGTCAAGCTATTTTGCTGTTTACCACTAATAGAATGTTGCTATTAAGTGTTAGTATCGTAAATAATTATTTCAATGGATTTATATTGTGCCTATAAATAATAAAAACAAAATCAAACTACGTTGGCGCCGCAGCAAAATAATCGCCACCATCGGTCCGGCCTCTGAGACATCCAAAAATATACATGATCTAATTAAAGCGGGTGTAAACGTATTTCGATTAAATATGTCACATGGCAATCATGCCGGTCATAAAAAAGTATTTAAAAGAATACGGCTATGCGCCAAGAAAAATAACGCCTACGTAGCGATTTTGATGGATTTGTGCGGGCCAAAAATTCGCACCGGAGTGTTTGAAAACGGCAGTATCGAACTAAAGAGAAATGCAAAGGTAGTTATCACTTGTGGTAAGGGCATCGGTCGTGAAGGTCTTATTGTCTCACAGTACAAAAAACTTTATAAAGATGTGAAAATAGGCGAGAGAGTTTTACTCGATGACGGAAATCTTGAGTGTCGTGTCGAAAGTGTGCAGGCAAAAAACATCCATTGTAAAGTTATATACGGAGGTACACTAAAGAACAATAAAGGTATAAACCTACCGGACTCGAAGGTCTCAGTTTCTAGTTTTACTGCAAAAGATAAAATTGATGTACAACTAGCGATGGAGCTTGAAGCAGATTTTGTTGCTTTGAGTTTTGTGCGTTCAGCGAAAGATGTGGAAGGTTTGAAGCGGCATATGCAAAGAACCAGTCATGAGATTCCAATTATTGCAAAGATAGAGCGCCCGGAGTCTGTGGCAAATATTAATGAGATTATCAAGGCGTCTTACGGCATCATGATAGCTCGCGGTGATCTGGGCATTGAGCTGCCGGCAGAAGAAGTGCCGTTGATACAAAAAGAGATAATAAATAAAGCGCGAGCGAATCATCGACCGGTTATCGTTGCGACACAGATGATGGAGTCGATGATCACAAATGCCAGGCCGACCAGAGCAGAAGTCGGTGATGTCGCAAATGCTGCACTATCGAGCGCAGACGCAGTGATGTTGTCAGCAGAAACAGCCGCTGGTAAGTTTCCGATTAAGACGGTAAAGATGATGGATAAAATATTAAGAGAAATAGAAAATCATCAATGGAGCAAAAATAGATTTGGTGAAAAGTTAGATGATTTTAATGATGTCGTCTCGTCTAGGAAAGCAATTGCTCATGCGGCAAACACGCTGGCACAGGAATTAAAATTACAGGGCATATTGGTTCCTACTCGCAGCGGACATACGGCGGCCGTTCTTTCAGCGAGCCGGCCTTCATCGCCTTTATTAGGTATCTCAGCAAATATAAGCACTTGCCAGAAGCTTGCACTGCATTGGGGTATTATTTCGTTTTTGGTTGAAGAGAAAAAAGCACACGATTGGAAAGCACTGGCTCAGGATATAGGCAAGCAATGCCGCTTAGCTAAAACGGGAAACAGGATATTGCTGGTTTCTGGGTTTAATGATGACGAAAAATTAAATGAACCGGTATTAAAGATTATTAAAATATTGTCGTAACTTATCTACTGTTGTGAATTATTATAAGGCTGTCTGTAGTCGGGTCTGTTATATAGCGGTATGTTTTCAGGGGTATAGATAGAGTCATATCCTGGATAGCCGTTATAACCATAGTCATAACTGTAAGCAGGCAGGTAATTTTCAGGCATGTAGCTGCGATTATGCTGGTATTGATTATATTGCTGCCATAGATTTTTATTATGCCTATGTTCAAAGTAATTCATCCAGCCTTGTGGTCCGCCACTAGGGCAAAAGGGAAATTCCT
Source organism: Gammaproteobacteria bacterium (assembly GCA_030595325.1). Lineage (GTDB taxonomy): Bacteria > Pseudomonadota > Gammaproteobacteria > SZUA-229 > SZUA-229. Next base: position 19,205 of record JAUVDN010000043.1, read on the forward strand.
TCATGGCAAAGCTACTGGTAGGTAGTGAAGCGATTAAAAATAGTAAAATTATATGAGCAGAAGTTCGCATTATGTGTCAGGATTTTATTTTCTGTAAATGTAATAATAATGCTTCTTTGCTTGTATTGGAAGCTAACGAATGACGATAGACTGTATGGCTAATGTAGAGAATTATTGGAGCAGATATGATTAATAGTAGCTCGGTAGTAAAAAGGTTGGTTTTATTTGCCGGCCAGTTTAGTTGTATGGTTTTTATGTTTGTTTCAACTCAAGTCGTTGCAACAGAGATAAGCATACATAAAAACGAAATCAGTGGCTTATTAACCTGGACAGCAGTTGATGATGGTTTTCAGATTGAGCTGATACAGCTATTGCCTGATTTTATCCGTGCGATATATGCAAAGCACAACTTTCCCCCGGCCGAAGTAGAGCGTGCCGCTTCTTATTGTGTGTTTGGCACTATACTTAAAAACACATCAGAACAGCATATGAGTTACCGTGTGAGTGACTGGCGTTATCGGGTAAAAGATGCAGAGGGTAACTACGGCGAGCTGTATCCGGTTAAAACCAAAACGCAGTGGTTGGAAGAATGGAATAAAGCAGGTATAACCTTCTCCTGGACACTGCTTCCAGATGCCGGTGAGTTTTCGGTTGGTGATTGGCAGCAGGGATTTACTACTATCAAACTGCCGCGAGAAACAGAGTTTGATCTGATATATAAATGGCAGCTCGGTGGCGTAAAGTATAGCGGTGTTTTAAATAATATGCGCTGTGCTCCTGAATCTTTAGAAGAGGCTAATTAGTTATTATGATTTTTTTAAAAAACATTATCGTTATCTTTGCGATACTATTTTCTAGCGCTATATCTGCAGACTGGCAGCAACCAGAGTTAAGTCATAACCTTACGGAAATAAATCGGATTATTCCTGCAAAAGATTTTGAGCTGGAAGATATGGATGAGGAAAAGGTAAAGCTTTC
>JAUVDN010000012.1 GCA_030595325.1 Gammaproteobacteria bacterium
TTAAAACTTATCCAGAATCGCTCTGTATTTTCCCTGCTCGTCGGGTAATACAAAGCTAAATTAATAGACGAAATAAGCATGTAGAGCCGATGGCGGAGTGCTTGCGGACGCGGGTTCGATTCCCGCCATCTCCACCAATAACAAAGGTCAACCATTTTTCGGTTGGCCTTTTTTATTGGTTGATTTGGTGTTGAACTTAAGCCGCCATGGGTTCACTAAAATCGCCAGGGGCGATTTTGAACATCACGTACTTTGTGATGGCCCGTAGGGTGAAATACACGGATGTATTTCATAATTTCCGCCACCCAAATACAAACATTCTAACGACAGTGTTTAGAAACACCCTTAGACAGTTTTTTCTGCCTAGCCATCCGCTCATTATCTGAGAGATAGGTTCTCTTGCCATCAGGTGACATTGAATAGCTTCGGTTTGACTGCAGCTGAATTTGATATTCAGTTTTATACGTTTTACAAAGCCGCTTACGTTTTTTAGTTTCAGCTTTTTGTTTTTTCTTTTTCTCAGTGTCAGCAACCTTACCTTCATCAATTTTCTTTAAAAGATATTCACGATCAGCATTTCTGCCAGACGAATTTGCCACTCCAGTGTGATTATTGATTCTTATTTTTACCTCAGTCGCTGATTGAATATCGACAGGTCGATCACCAAAATGAACATTACCATCACTATCAGTCCATTTATAAACACCCGCACTAACAGGTGGTGCAATCATTAACATTAATAAAAATATACTTTTCATATTCACGATAGTTAACGTCCTTATAACTTCATTTATTCACATTGATGTATTTTTCAATAAACACATTAGTTGATACTACTCTAGAACCTAGAGTAGGTCCTTCTAATACTGGTTAGAATAAGTCCACCAGAAATAACAAAAAAAGCCTGAAAATTCAGGCCTTTTTTGTTTGATAGAAGAGAAAATTACAAAGAAATTTTATCTTTATTCTTCTCGATTGTTTTCTCACCGATACCAGCGATGTTTTCTAAATCTTGTATGGATTTAAATTTACCGTGAGTGCTACGGTATTTAACTATCGCTTCCGCCTTACTATCACCTACCCCGGTCATAGCGGTCGCAATCTGTTCGGCTGTAGCAGTATTGATATTTATGGTTTCAACGACTGACTGCGCAGATACCGCTGATGAGAATAATAAAACGAGCGTAAATAACAGCGTATGAAGTAATTTCATGAGTACGTCCTCCCTGGACATTTTTTCCTTTATTGGAATATTGAGATTAATAGAACTGAAGCAATTAAACTATAGGTAAATGTTGTGTTTAGTTGTAGGTATTTTCTTACAAAGGCAGGTGAGGTGCTGTATGAGAATCGAAGAATGCTATATATTTATTCAAGTAATCCGCTCCTTCCCACAAGCTAATTAAGCTATAGATTTTACGATTTCTTGTAGAACTTTGTATGGATCTTCTGCCTGTGTTATCGGTCTGCCTATAACCAGATGAGACGCTCCATCTTGTATTGCTTTTTGTGGCGTAACGACACGGCATTGATCATCACTTTTTGCATCGCTTAAACGAATACCCGGTGTAACCAGATAAAATTCATCGCCTAAATTTTTTCTTAACATCGGTGCTTCTTGCGCTGAACAGACAACACCGTCTAATCCTGCATTTTTAGTCATCACGGCCAGTCTTGATACCATCTCTTGTGGTGTTGCCTTAATGCCTAATGCATCAAGTTCAGCCTGACCACTACTGGTAAGCCATGTTACCGCTATTAGTAATGGAGCATCGTCCGAACTTAAAGCATCTCTGGCCGCTACCATCATCTTTTCGCCACCTAGTGCATGTACGTTTAGCATCCAAACACCCAGGTCTGCAGCCGCAAGACATGCCTGTGCAACAGTATTAGGAATGTCGTGATATTTTAAATCCAGGAATACGTCAAAATTTTTGGCAACTAGCTTGTTAACCAGTGTTGGACCAAACCTTGTGAATAGCTCTTTGCCAACTTTTAGGCGACATAGTTGTGGCTCTAGCTGGTCAACCAGATTTATTGCTTCTTTTTCTGTTGAAAAATCTAGCGCGACAATTATTGGAGATGTTTGTGACATTATATATTCGTTTGCGCTTAGTGTTTACTCATAAATTTTTAGTTATGGCTAAACCAGTTATATTCTGGTATCGCGGAATGCTACTTGAATACTTAAGCAATCCGCACCTACAGGTTTATGCGTCAGATTCGATGACGCTTGGTTTTACGCTGCCCCAGTGATTACAACTAGGACATAACCAATAATGCGTATTAGTGCTGAAACCACATTTTTGGCAGCGATATTCTACAGAATCTTTCTGCATAACTGAAATAGCAGTGGTCAAGTCTGCGAATACTTCATCAGAATCTATTTCTTTTTCTTTGTAAGTGACCAGTTTTTGCAGGCCTGCCAGACTAGGCTGATGTTTTATTTTATCAGATAGATAATCTATTGCCGCATGCTTGCTCTGTGATTTTTCTAATACAGAGGCAATTACATTTTGTAAAAATAAATTTTCATGCCTATCCTGAAGCGCTACCAGATAATCATACAACTTATCGGATGGCGGCAAGTTTGCATAACATTCAAGTAGCGAATCAATAACTAGCATCATCGACTCAGCGTCCTGCTTTTCTATGCCCTCATATAACTTGATGGCTTTTTTATCATCACCGACAGCTTTTGCCTGATCGGCCAACATGATAGATGCACGCACACAATTAGTATCATAACGTAATGCTTTATTCGCATTATTTTCTAGCTGGGTTACATCGCCTTTTGTTTTAGAGATATCGGCTAGCTCGCAATAATAGTGTGCAATCATCGGACCAACAACCGAAGGGTTCTCTGCAAACAAGTCGACAGCGATATCGATAGCTTTAAACCAGTCTTTTTCCTGCTGATAGATAAGAATCAGATTGTGTCGTGCTTCTTGTGACTTCTTATCCTCAATCAATACTTCTTTGAATAGGCCTTCAGCACGATCAAACCAGCCTGCCCCCAAATAATCGTAACCTAATTCCAATAGAATTTTGCTACGGTAACGTTCGGGTAATGATGGCCGTGCTATCAGCCCCTGATGAATTTTGATGGCTTTATCCATCTCACCATTTTTACGATATATTTTACCTAAGGCGAAATGGGTATCGATAGTGTCCCAATTTGATTCAACCAGTTTAACGAAGATATCAAGCGCTTTACCCTGCTCATCATTAAGCAAGTAGTTAAGACCTTTAAAATATTCGGAAGATAAAGTTGATTGTTGTGTTTTATGTGACTGTGACGTTCTGAACAACAGCCATAAGAAGACAATGGCAATTGGAACCATTGCTAAGAACCAGACGGGCATTTGGGAAAAATCAAACACGAGTTATATCAACTTCAACCTGTGGGTATTACTAGATAAAGTGAATTTTGCGGGATTAAATGACGTTTTAATTACAAATGCCATTCTAAATGCTTAACCCTATATGTTGCGATTAAGTGTTTGAGCCGTTTTCTTTCTTCATAGACTCGTTAACACGTTCACGCAGCTCTTTACCTGGTTTGAAGTGCGGTACGTATTTACCCGGTAGCGCGACTGAGCCGCCTGTTTTCGGATTACGACCAGAGCGTGGTGGACGGTAGTGCAATGAGAAGCTGCCGAAACCGCGTATCTCAATACGTTCACCACTGGATAATGAATTACTCATTTGTTCCATGATACTTTTTACGGCCAGTTCTACATCCTTATAGGCAAGATGACTTTGCTTTCGTGCAATGCGTTCAATCAATTCTGATTTCATCATTGCATCTGTTTGCATTTCTTCAGCCATATCTTATGTACCTTCCTCTACTATTATAAATAATGTTGCTTTTATTAATGATTAACACTAACAACTATCTGACAATAAAACTTGTTTTAAATCATTTATTCAAATCAACTATTTAAATAATCAATCATCTAAATTAATTATTTAAATAGTTAACCTGAGCGATAACAGCTGTCGATAACAGTGGGCTACCGCTCAGGAAAAACTTTGACTTCAGATTAATCTAACGTATTAATCGTTAGACTTCATCTGCTCTTTCATCAGGTCACCTAATGTAGGTGCAGCCGTTGCTGTTGAATCTTGATTGTCTGAGAAATCTTTCAATGCTTCAGATTCGTCATCGTAGTCTTTCGCTTTAATCGACAATGCGATACCGCGATTCTTACGATCAATACCCATCAGTTTAGCTTCAACTTCTTCGCCTACTTTAAGTACTGTGCTTGCATCTTCTACACGATCACGTGAAAGCTCAGAAGCACGTAATGTGCCTTCAACACCTTCAGCTAACACAATGATAGCTGCTTTTGCGTCAACTGACAGTACTGTACCGGTAACGATAGAACCTTTTTTGTTCTCAGCCATAAAGGTAGAGATAGGATCCTGTTCCATCTGCTTGATACCCAGTGAGATACGCTCTCGTTCTGCATCAATAGAAAGTACAACAGCTTCGATTTCGTCGCCTTTCTTGTAGTTGCGAACAACATCTTCACCTGTCTCATCCCAAGAGATATCAGACATGTGAATAAGGCCATCAATCTCGCCGTTAAGGCCAACGAAGATACCGAAATCTGTAATAGATTTGATAACACCAGAAACTTTGTCGCCTTTGCTGTGTGTTGCGAAGAACTCATCCCAAGGATTAGCCTGACACTGTTTCATACCCAGTGAGATACGACGACGTTCTTCGTCGATATCCAGAATCATTACTTCTTTTTCTTCGCCCAATGTAACGACAGACGCAGGGTTAACATTTTTATTCGTCCAGTCCATTTCAGATACGTGAACAAGACCTTCAACACCGTCTTCGATCTCAACGAAACAACCGTAATCAGTGATGTTACTAACTTTACCGAACAGACGTGAACCTTCTGGGTAACGACGAGCAATTTCAGCCCATGGATCATCACCTAGTTGCTTCAGACCTAGAGATACACGAGTCTTCTCTTTGTCGAACTTAAGAACCATAACGTCGATCTCTTGACCAACTTCAACGATTTCTGAAGGATGACGTACACGTTTCCATGCCATGTCTGTGATGTGTAACAGACCGTCGATGCCGCCAAGATCAAGGAATGCGCCGTAATCAGTAAGGTTCTTAACAACACCTTTGATTGGCTTGCCTTCTTCGATGCTGTTAAGCAATGCTTCACGCTCTTCGCTGTACTCGTTTTCAACAACTGCACGACGAGATACCACAACGTTGTTACGCTTCTGGTCTAGCTTGATAACTTTAAATTCAAGTTCTTTGTTTTCCAAGTAAGCGGTGTCACGTACTGGACGTACATCAACTAATGAACCTGGTAGGAATGCGCGGATATCGCCCAATTCAACAGTAAAGCCGCCTTTGACCTTGCCTGTGATGATGCCGGTAATAATTTCTTCGGCTTCGAAAGATTTTTCTAATGTAATCCATGCTTTAGCACGTTTCGCTTTTTCGCGAGATAGACGAGTTTCACCGTAGCCATCTTCAACAGCTTCTAATACCACTTCAACTTCGTCACCGATGCTAACTTCAATTTCACCTTGTAGGTTCATGAACTGAGCAATAGGGATAACACCTTCTGATTTCAAACCGGCAGATACGATTACGTATCCGTCTGAGATATCGGCGATAGTACCAAGGACAACGTTGCCGGCACTCATATCGGTTTGAGCTAGACTTTCTTCAAATAATTCTGCAAAACTTTCTGACATAATAATATTTTCTTGATTGTGTGTTTATTTATCTCTGAAATATAGATAAATAGAGAACACGGTTAGTTTATAAAATGGCCTATCTAGCGACAGACCGCGTTTGTAGCTTAATACTTATTGATCAATTACCTTAGCTATTATTGCCTAAGCGACATTCACTTTAGAAACCAGACTCATGACTTCATCAGTCACCTGTTTGATACTAAGTTCACTGGTATCGATGATGATGGCATCTGAAGCGGGTTTCAGCGGTGCTGTCGTCCGATTCATGTCGCGCTCATCACGTATACGCAATTCCTCAACAAGGATGGAGAGATTAGCACCAATTCCCTTGTCTTTCAACTGCTTATAGCGTCTTTGCGCCCTTTCTTCTGCACTTGCAGTCAAATAAATCTTAACTTTAGCCTGTGGAAACACCACGGTACCCATATCGCGACCATCAGCAATAAGCCCGGGGCTGACCAAAAACGCCCGCTGACGCTCTAAAAGTGCTTCGCGAACCGCCGGTATAGCCGCAATCTGCGAGGCTTTTGAGCCAATATCTTCGTTACGTATCAAGTGTGTAATATCTTCTTTTTCAAGGGTAATGACGAGTTCGTCATCTTTTTCTGCATAAGATACAGATAAGTTTTCAGCAATATCAGCCAACTGTGAGACATCGATGCTATCGATTGCCTGACCGGGAAAATCTCGTGACACTTTCAGAGCAGTAATCCGGTACAAAGAACCGCTGTCAAGAATGGGCCAGCCCAGTTTTTTGGCCACCGCCAGGCTGATCGTACCCTTACCAACACCACTGGGACCATCAAGACAGATAACTTGCGTTGTTTCAGTCATGGTAATTCAACCGTAAAAAAGATTGAACCACAGGGGTCACAGAGATTTTTAAATTATTATTTATTCCAACTCTGTGTCCTATGTGGTGAGAAATGTTTTTATTTTTATTCATCAATAACCTGAATAGCAAGACCACAAGAAGCCGCCAGTTCAGCAAATCCGGGGAAAGAGGTATTTACGTTGTCACAATCTTCGATATGGATATCGCCCGTAGCGCACAAGGACGCCATGGCAAATGCCATCGCAATACGGTGATCATCGTGACTATGAACTGTTCCCGAGCCAATCTCACCACCCTGAATAATCATGCCATCATCAGTCGGACGAGCATTTACGCCCAATGCCTGCAGACCATCAGCCATCACTTGAATACGGTCGCTTTCTTTCACCCTTAACTCTTCGGCACCAGTGATAATAGTTTGCCCTTCTGCACAGGCTGCTGCGACGAAAATTGCAGGAAATTCATCGATGGCTAATGGCACCAGGCCTTCAGGTATTTGAATCCCTTTTAATTTCGCACTTTTAATCCGGATGTCTGCGACAGGTTCACCGCCAACCTCTATTTGGTTGAATGTGGTGATGTCAGCACCCATCAGCTTTAAGATATTGATTACGCCGGTGCGTGTAGGGTTGATGCCGACATGCTCTAAAACGATGTCTGAATCATCTGCAATGCTGGCGCCCACCATAAAAAAGGCCGCCGACGAGATATCTGCGGGCACATCGATATCAGCGGCAATCAGCTTGGCAGGGCCTGCCACACATGCCGTATCGTCGTTAACTTCTACTTCACAGCCGAAGGCCTTTAGCATGCGCTCGGTATGGTCACGCGTAATAGCCGGCTCGGTGACACAGGTTTTGCCCTGAGCATACATTCCCGCCAGTAAACAGCAGGATTTGACCTGGGCACTGGCCATTGGCATCTGATAATTAAAACCGTTTAACGTTTGATTACCGGTAATTTTCAGTGGCGGCTTACCACCTTCTGCCGTTTGTACTTTAGCACCCATCTCTGCCAGCGGATCGGTGACACGTTTCATCGGCCTTTTTGAAAGCGAAGCATCTCCGCTTAGCTCAACATCAAACTTCTGACCCGCCAGCAATCCGGCAAGCAAACGCATCGATGTACCCGAGTTACCTACTTCAAGTGCATGTGCAGGTGCAGTTAAGCCATGCATTCCTACGCCTTGTATCGTTACTTTTCCGTCTTTTGGCCCATCAATATTGACACCCATTGCCTGAAAGCAACGCAGCGTATTCAAGCTGTCTTCACCATTGAGAAAACCGGTAATATTACTCGTGCCCTCTGCAAGAGAGCCAAACATGATAGAGCGATGAGAGATTGACTTATCACCAGGAACACGAATCGTGCCCGTAAGAGCTGTTTTTTCCAGACCGCCTTTTACTATGAATTTCATATTGAATGCTTAATGCGTGTGCTTAATGTGTAAACTTATCGCGAGTTTGTTTTGCGTGTGTGAAAACTTCCATCAACTTTTCACCATCACCCGCTTCAAGTGCATTATATAGCATATCCAGCTCATCCTTATAACGCTTCATCATCTCGAGAATGGGCTGCTGATTGTTCAGGCAGATATCTCGCCACATAGTCGGATCACTCGAAGCGATACGGGTAACGTCACGAAAACCGCCTGCGGCAAAACGAAATATATTTTCGATGTCATCCATATTTTCAAGACAGTGCACCAGACCAAATGCAAGCAAATGTGGCAGATGACTGGTTGCCGCCAGTACTTTATCATGATGATCTGCACTCATGGTCTCAACCAGCGCACCTGTTTCTTCCCATAGATTTACAACTAACGCTATTGCATCAGCATTGGTATTTTCAGACGGCGTTAAAATTACCCTGCGATCTTTATAGAGATCTGCAAAGGCAGCTTCCGGCCCACTGTTTTCAGTTCCAGCAATCGGATGACCCGCAACAAAGCGGTCAGCATCTTGACCAAATACTTCATCTGCTATTTTCTGCACTTGTTGTTTGGAACTGCCGGCATCAGTAATAATGGCATGCTGGTTACCGGATTCTTTCAATCCAGTAGCAATCTGCTCAAAAACTGATTGCATAGCGCCAAGTGGAACAGAAACAAAAATTACATCGGCATCTTTTACTGCTTCAGCTATATCAGTCTTATACGTATCAATGATATCCAGGCGTTGTGCCGTTTGCAATGTTTCCAGACTGCGGCCTGCGCCGGTGATGTCTTCAACAATGCCCGCTGATTTTAAAGCCAGACAAAATGAGCCACCGATTAAACCGGTGCCTACCACGCATAGATTATTTATTAATACTGTCATTATGTAAGTATAGTTCTGGCGCCGGGTTAAAATCTATATATTCTGGCATCACGGAATGCCATAAATAAATCCAAGCAATCCACTCCTACGTGCAAGTCGTAATCTGTAGGAGCGGAATCTTTTCATTCCGCGAACCGAAAAGCATCATATTTACAAACACTGTTTAAGCGTTTCGATAAACCTTTCGTTTTGTTCTTGTGTACCAATCGTTATTCTTAAATATTCTGGCATAGCGTAATTAGCCACTGGCCTTACAATTACACCTTTTTTTAATAATTTTTGATACAGTGCCAAGCCATCTTGTTTAACATTTATTGAAATAAAATTACCCATCGTTGGCAGATGAAGCAGGCCCATTTCTGTAAATGCCTTCTGTAAAAACTCTTTGCCCTTATCATTCATCTGAACACTTTTAACAACATGCTCATTGTCATCCAACGATGCCAGCGCTGCAGCTTGTGCAAGCATATTAGTGTTAAACGGTTGCCGAACACGATTCAATACATCAGCAATCTCAGCACTTGAAATTGAATAGCCTATCCTTAAACCTGCCAGTGCATACACTTTTGAAAAGGTTTGTGTCACCACAAGGTTAGGGAATTTTTCTAGCCATTGTTTAATCGGCGGTTTAATGTCTTCAGCCATATACTCTGTATATGCCAAATCAAGAACAATGATTATATCTTTAGCAATATGATCAAATAACCCTTCAAGCACAGAAGGTGTTAACCAGGTGCCTGTCGGGTTATTGGGATTCGCAATAAATATTATACGTGTACTGTCATCAATCTGTGAAAGTAACGCTTCCGGGTCATGCCCCAGTGGCATCGTTGCATGGTCTTCTGGAAATGCTTTTGCAATATTGGCTTTTGCACCTACCGCTTGTACAACTATCGGGTAAACAGCAAACGAATATTCTGAAAACACCGCAGAATGCTCCGGTGTTAAAAATGCGCGGGTCACCAGTTCTAAGATATCATTAGAACCGTTGCCAAGCGTTATACCTGAAATATCGACATCATGTTTATCAGCAAGCTTGTTACTTAAATCAAAACCGCCACCATCCGGGTAGTAGTTAATCACAGACGACAGATTCTTAATTGCATCCACTGCCAGAGAACTTGGACCCAATGGATTTTCGTTTGATGCCAATTTGATCGAACCGGATATACCAAGCTCACGTTCAAGCTCTTCGACTGGTTTACCTGGCTGATAAGGTGTTAATTGTTGAACACCTGAGGTAGCTAACTTTAAGTAAGAACCTTCAAGATAAGATGACGGCATTGTTACAGAACAGCTTTAGGGTAAGAACCAAGTATTGTGACCATGGCGGAGGCTTTCTCAATTTCAGTGATAGCATCCTTTACAAGGTCATTATCACGGTGACCATCGATATCGATAAAAAACACGTAATCCCAGACACCACGACGAGACGGTCGCGACTCAATATTGCTCATACTAATGCCACGATCTGCTAACGGTTTAAGCAGGTCAAACAATGAACCCGGTTTATTATTTACAAACACCAACAGACTGGTTCTGTCTTCACCGCTGGGTGGTGACATATGCTGACCGATTACAGCAAAACGAGTAGTGTTGTCTGGTTCGTCCTCTATATCTGACTCTAATATAGGAACATTATATAATTCAGCAGCCATGACACCACCGATTGATGCTGTGCCCATAGAATCAGCCCCTAAATCATCATCGGCATTTTCATTCGCTTTTAGTACGGCCTGTGCGTTACTGCTCATTGCGATACGTTCAGCATCAGGTAAATGCTTGTCCAGCCATTGGGTGCATTGCGCTAATGATTGCTGATGCGCATAAACACGTTTTATTTTATCCAGCGAATCTACTTTGCTTAATAAGTTATGACGTATACGTAATGCAACTTCGCCGCTAATGGTTAACGACGACTTCATGAATAAATCCAAAGTGTGATTGATTACACCTGCGCTGGAATTTTCGACAGGTACTACGCCAAAGTTAGCTGCATCTGCTTCAACTATACGAAAAACCTCTTCAATACTTTCTACCGGCTGGGTTTCTATCTGACTGCCGAAATGTTTTACCGCGGCAGAATGTGTATAGGTTCCTTCAGGTCCTAGAAAGGCAACTTTTAATGGTTTTTCATGCGCTAGACAAGCAGCCATAATCTCGCGAAATATACCTGCGATACTTTCATCTTTAAGCGGACCCGTATTACGCTCCATGACTGCACGCAATACTTGTGCTTCGCGTTCCGGACGATAGAAGTGTCCGGTCTCGCCCTGTTGCTGCTTTACCTTGGCGACATTAGCTGCACACGACGCGCGTTCAGAAACCAAGTCTTGAATAGACTTATCTATTTCATCGATGCGTTTTCGAATCTTTGCTAATGGGTCTACTAACGGGTCTTTTTCGGCCATAGTCTTATATCTTAGATTTATGTAACTTATATTTAAATAACTTAAATTTAGATAATTTAATTTTAGATAACTTAATTTTAGATAGCTTAATTTTAGATAGCTTAATTTTTTTAATATTAAATCTGGCGCGCTTTTAATACACCTTCTATCGCACTAAATTTTTCGATTAAATCATTACCGATTTCACACTCAATATCCATCAAAGTGTAAGCAAGATCATTTCTTGATTCGTTACGCATATGGTGAATGTTATAACCTGCATCACCGACAGCTGTAGATATCTTAGCAATCATATCCGGCATATTTTTATGTGTTAATGATACACGCGATTTACCACCACGAGGTAATTTAACCGCTGGAAAATTAACCGAATTTTTAATATTACCGTTCTGCAAAAAATCTTTTATCTGGTCAGCAATCATCATCGCACAATTTTCTTCTGCTTCAGCTGTCGACGCGCCGAGGTGTGGCAATGTTATAACTTGCTCATTTCTTTTTAGTTTTTCAGCTGGAAAATCACAGACGTATGCATTTAATTTTCCTGACTCCAGCGCAGCAAGTACAGCATCATCATTAACGATGCCATGACGTGCAAAATTAAGAATGACAGCGCCGTCTTTCATGCTGGCGATTCGATCAGCATTTAACAGATCTTTCGTTGCGTCAACCAAAGGCACATGAAAAGTAACGAAATCCGCTTCTTGAAGCAACTGATCAACATTCTCCATCTCTTCAACATCAGCAGACATTTTCCATGCACTTTTCACTGTAATAGTAGGGTCAAAGCCAACAACGCGCATACCTAAAGCAACAGCAACGTTAGCAATTTCAACACCGATAGCACCAAGACCAACAACACCTAGTGTACGCCCCGGCAATTCATATCCTACATATTTTTTCTTGCCTGCTTCTACTGCTTTGTTCTGTTCTTCATCTGTGCCTTGAACATTTTCAGCGTACTGCCATGCCTGACAGATGTTTCTGCACGCTAACAACATGCCGGCGATAACTAATTCTTTTACTGCATTGGCATTGGCACCCGGTGCATTAAAAACCACGACACCTTCATCACCTAACTTTTCAACCGGCACATTATTCGTACCCGCACCCGCGCGCCCAACCACTTTTAAATTTGCAGGGATTTCCATATCGTGCAAATTTTGCGAACGCAATATAATTGCATCTGGATCATCCAAATCAGGACTTACTGAATAAGTATCAGCAGGTAAACGGCTTAAGCCTTTGTCGGAGATATTATTGATTGTTTTAACGTTGAACATTGTTGTATCCAGTTTTAAATAAAGTTTTATGTAGCAAGTTGTAAGTTGTAAGCAAAAAAGTTATTAAGCTTGTCACTTTCAACTTCTAACGGTTTCTTAAGCCAACTCAGTCAAGAGTTAAGCAATATTACGAATTAGCAGTGGCAAACTCATGCATGAAAGCAATCAACGCTTCAACACCTTCTTCAGGCATAGCATTGTAAATACTTGCACGCATACCACCAACGGAACGATGGCCTTTCAATGTCACTAGACCTTTGGCAGCAGCTTGTTCAATAAATGTCGCATCAAGATCAGCATTAGCAAGTATAAATGGCACATTCATCCACGAACGGTTTTTAACAGCAACCGGGTTACTGTAAAAATCAGAATCATCAATCGCCTGGTAAAGTTTTTCTGCTTTGCGTTTGTTGATTGATTCTATGGCAGACATACCGCCCTTATTTAGCCCCCAGGCAAATACTAATCCAGCTAGATACCAACTATATGTAGGTGGTGTGTTATACATGGATTCGTTATCAGCAAATGTTTTGTAATCGAACATGACGGGCATATTTGCATCTGCATTACCAATAAGGTCTTCACGCACGATAACAATGGTCAACCCTGCCGGGCCAATGTTCTTTTGTGCGCCGGCATAGATAACACCGAACTTAGACACATCAATCTCACGCGATAATATTGTTGATGACATATCTGCAACTAAAGGCACATCACCAGTATCAGGGATATAGTCAAACTCAACACCAACAATGGTTTCATTTGGTGTGTAGTGTACAAATGCCGCATCCGGGTCAAATTTAAGGCTAGCCTCATCCGGAACCGTAGTAAAGTTACTGTCAGAGGTATCAGCGACCAGATTAACGTTACAGTAACGCTTGGCTTCAGCGACAGCTTTTTTAGACCACTGTCCTGTCAGTAAATAATCTGCACCCTTCTTGCCGTTAAGCAAGTTAATAGGAACCATCGCAAATTGGCTGCTTGCACCACCTTGCAGGAATAGAACTTTATAATTATCAGGGATATTCATCAGCTCACGTAAGTCAGCTTCTGCTTTTGCAGCAATAGACATATAGTCTTTACCGCGGTGACTCATTTCCATGACTGACATGCCTGAACCATTCCAGTCCAGCATCTCTGCTTGTGCTTGTTCTAAGACTTCTGTTGGCAGTGCGGCCGGACCGGCACTGAAATTATATACTCTACTCATATGATTTATTCTAGACTTTAGATTATGTTTATTAGTTAACTTATTGTTTTACATGCATGTAGGAGCGGAACCTTCTCATTCTGCGAATAGCAGCACATATGCATACAATCGCGGAATGAGAAGATTCCGCTCCTACAATATATTATTCTTCTGGAGATGCTTCATCTGTAGCGGCGCTGTCACCCTCTTCAGATACATCATCAGCCATATCTTCACTGCCGGCCAATACCTCGATCTTTTCGATTTCGACCAGCTTTTCACCTTTGGTCAAACGAATCAATCGTACGCCCTGAGTATTACGACCCATCTCACTAACATCAGATACAGCAATACGAACCAGGGTACCATTGTCAGTGATCATCATGAAATCATCATCACCCTGAACTTGGACCGCACCGACGATCTTGCCATTTCTTTCGTTTGTCTTAATCGATATAACACCCTGACCACCACGGCCTTTTAGTGGGTAATCATCAACATTTGTACGTTTACCATAGCCATTTTCTGTTGATGTCAGGATTGAGCCACCTTCTTCAACTTTTATCATGGCGATAACTTCCTGATCATCAGCGATACGAATACCACGTACCCCGCCGGCTGTACGTCCCATTGAACGCACGTCAGTTTCTGAGAATCGGACAGATTTGCCTGAATCCGCAAGTAACATAATGTGATCACTACCATTAGTAATGACTACATCAACCAACTTGTCTTCATCACGGAATTCAATTGCCTTAATACCAGACGTTCTAGGCCGAGAGAAGTTAGATAACGCTGTTTTCTTCACCGTGCCGGAGCTGGTAGCCATAAATACAAACTGATTTTCATCATATTCACGAATTGGCAGCACTGCGTTGATACGCTCACCCTCTTCCAATGGCAGAAGGTTAATAATCGGCTTACCGCGTGAACCGCGACCCGCCATCGGTAATTGATAAACTTTTAACCAGTACACTTTGCCACGGCTAGAGAAACACAGTAGCGTGTCGTGTGTATTGGCAACAAACAACTTATCAATAAAATCTTCAGTTTTCATCGAGGTAGCAGACTTACCACGGCCACCGCGTCGCTGTGTATTGTATACATCCAACTGCTGAGACTTGGCATAACCTTCATGCGAAAAGGTAACAACCACATCTTCTTCTGTAATCAGGTCTTCCATGTTGAAATCGAGCTCGTCTTCCATAATCTCACTGCGTCTTGCGTCAGCGTAGTTATCACGGATTTCTTCAAGCTCTTCACGGATGACTTCAAGCAGGCGTTCAGGATTAGAAAGTATCTCTATCAGCTCTTTAATAATATCCAGTATCAGCTGGAATTCATTAACAATTTTATCTTGTTCCAAGCCAGTCAAACGATGCAGCTTCAAGTCCAGAATTGCTTGCGCCTGTACTTCTGACAGGTGATAACCATCATCTTTCAAGCCAAATCTTGGGTCCAGATTATCCGGTCTGGAAGCACTTAAATTAGCACCTTCAGTGGCGCGAGCAACCATCTCATTAACGGCGCCGGCAGGCCAGACTTTACTTAATAAACCTGTTTTTGCTTCAGCCGGGTTAGCTGATTTTTTAATCAGCTCAATCACTTCATCGATATTAGCCAGAGCAACAGCAAGGCCTTCTAAAACGTGTGCACGGGCACGCGCTTTGCGCAGCTCATAGATGGTACGACGAGTAACAACTTCACGGCGATGACGCAGGAAGGCATCTAAAATCTGTTTCAGATTTAGTAATTGCGGCTGGCCTTCAACCAGAGCAACCATATTGATACCAAATGAACACTGCATGGAAGTCTGCGAAAACAGATTATTCAGCAGCACGTCAGCAGCATCATTACGTTTTACTTCGATGACGATACGCATGCCATCTTTATCAGATTCATCACGCAACGCCGAAATGCCTTCAATACGCTTTTCTTTGACCAGTTCAGCGATACGCTCGATCAAACGTGCCTTGTTGACCATATACGGGAGTTCAGAGACGATGATTGTCTGCTTGCCCTTTTTGTCTTCTACAATCTCAGCACGAGAGCGCATGATCATACGACCACGCCCTGTTTTATATGCCTGGCGAATACCTTTTACACCATTAATAAATGCTGCTGTCGGCAGATCTGGTGCGGGGATATGCTCCATTAACTCATCGATGGATAGATCAGGGTTAACAATTAACGCCAGACAGGCACTGATAACCTCACCAAGATTGTGTGGCGGCATGTTTGTTGCCATACCAACAGCGATACCCGTAGAACCATTGATCAACATATTTGGAATACGGGTTGGCATTACGACTGGTTCTGATTCAGAACCATCGTAGTTTTCAGCAAAATCAACAGTTTCTTTATCTAGATCGGCAAGCAACTCGTGTGCAATTTTGGACATCCGTACTTCGGTGTAACGCATCGCAGCCGGTGCGTCACCATCGACTGAACCAAAGTTACCCTGACCATCGACCAGCATGTATCGCAGCGAAAATGGTTGCGCCATACGGACGATAGTATCGTACACAGCAGTATCACCATGCGGGTGATATTTACCGATGACATCACCGACCACACGTGCCGATTTTTTATAAGGTTTGTTATAGTCATTACCCAGAACATGCATCGCATATAATACGCGTCGATGCACAGGTTTAAGCCCATCGCGAACGTCAGGTAAAGCACGTCCAACAATTACACTCATGGCGTAATCCAGATAGGATTGACGCATTTCGTCTTCGAGGTTTACCGGGGATATTTCTTTTGCAAATTCAGTCATTTAGAGGTGCACTTAAACGTCAGTCCTGTATCCATTTATCAGCTATTAAAGCTGCCCTTTAGGTTGCCGTCACAGTTATGTTTCTGGCAAAAAAATAGCGCATTAAAATGCGTCTTATAAAGCACCTGATAGTAACACAAGCACCGCTTTCCCGCACCTTTAATCAGGATTAATTTGGACAATTCAGAGGGCTTATTTATTATTACTACGGGAGATATCGATGAGTTTGTTTTTCTGCTTATTTTGAGGCATTTTGTTCGATTCATTTGACGATTTAGCAACTACAGCGCTTTGCTTTTCACTGATAGAAAATTGATGACCAAGATACAGACAATAACCCAACCATTTATATAAAAACCGATTGAACTTCCACTTGATATGGATCGCCTTTTCGGGAATATGATCATATCTCTTACGACCATGCTGCAAGTGCCCTGTCAGCACTTCCACCTGATGCGCATCGTGATACAAACGTACGGTTAAAGCAGGCTCTGCAATGCTTTGCGTACTTTCCTCGAAATAGTAGGTTAGGTACACAGTCGTGGTGAACTGCGTACGCTCTAACACTGTTAAGTGCAGGCTCAGACAGCCAGGCAAGTGAGATATCGAATTGTTCGGTAATGCAGCCACGTCAGGAATCAGACGATGAAGGCGCATGTAATTATTTTCATACAAATCCATCAAACTAACGAAACCGCGTGGATCTACGTCCTCGCAGCCGTAGCCAGAAAATGCTGTTTGTTTTGAATGAATCATATTCTAAAGATTATAGCGAATTAAGCAGAAAACTGTTTTTTATCTGAACGACTGATGCTGAGTCATAGCTGACAAAGTCAAAAACTTTAAAAGCTACTCACCACAGAGGACACGGAGGTCACAGAGGAAAGCCTTAATTATTGTTAAACGCGCCTGCGGCGCGGTTAACAATAAAAAACCTCTGTGACCTCTGTGACCTCCGTGTCCTCTGTGGTGAAAATTCTTTTGATTTTATTTTTTTCTGGAGGTCAGCTAATGGCCAAAAACAGCTGTTAAAAATAATGCGATTTAAAAATCTCAATGACTGGCTAACTTGGCAGGAAAGTCTTAACCCCAAAGAAATCGATCTCGGCCTGGATCGTGTATCCAAAGTCCTTAAAAAAGCTGGCCTATCAAACACCTTTGATTGTCCTCTGATTACAGTGGCTGGCACTAATGGAAAAGGTTCCGTAGTCGCCATACTCGAAGCTATTGCAAAGGCTGCAGGTTTGAAAGTATGCAGCTATACCTCGCCCCATATTTTTCAATATAACGAACGTGTAAAAATTGATGGCCTGCCGGTATCTGATACCGAGCTATGTGAAGCTTTTGAGCGCCTCGATCAGGCGCGTGGCGATACTGCGCTGACATACTTTGAGTTCGGTACGCTTGCTGCGATTGATTTGTTTTTTAAGCAGCAGCCTGATTTGGTCATACTGGAAGTAGGGCTGGGCGGTCGACTTGATGCAGTTAATGTTATGGATGCAGATATCAGCATATTAACCTCAGTGGCGATTGATCATGTTGACTGGTTAGGTGATAACAGAGAATCAATTGGTTTTGAAAAAGCAGGTATCTTTCGCCATGGCAATACGGTTGTTTGTGGTGATAAAGAACCGCCGACAAGTGTTGTGGAAGAAGCGAGAAATAAACAGTGTGAGTTTTTATTAGCAGGACGTGACTATAAAGTCATTACTGATTTAAGCAATGATTCAACTGATGGCTGGAGTTTTGAAAGCGGTTACGGTGTTATAAGCGATTTACCACAGCCTAATCTGTTAGGTGAGTTTCAAAAACATAATGCAGCGATGGCTTTTATGGCTATACAGAAGTTGCAGTCAAAGGGATTGGGTGCATTTCAGTTTGACCTATCTGGCGCCCTTAAGTCTGCTTTAACTGAGATTAATCTTTCGGGCCGATTCCAACAATTGAGAAGTGATCCTGAGATTTTTGTCGATGTGGCACACAATCCTCAGGCTGCGCTAGCATTAAGTTCGCAACTCTCAGAGCGACAGGTGAAAGGAAAAACCTGGGCTATCGTAGCAATGCTAGCGGATAAAGATATCAAAGGCGTACTGGGGAATGTGGCAACTGAAATTGATGTCTGGTGTTTATCGGGTCTGGATGAGATTTCTCGAGGCCTGTCAGTTTCTGGCCTGTTGGAACAGTTACCGGGGGAGCTTCCGAACCCGGAAGAGCCAATAATGTCGGAACAAAATCGGCACGATTTAGCCTTAAATCAGTGTACAATGCTGACAGATACAGTACTGCTGACAAACACCGTGGAAAAGGCCTGCGAATGGGTACTGAGTAAGGTTGATAGTAGTGACCGGGTTATCATTTTTGGCTCGTTTTATACTATTGCTGAGGCAATGAAAAAACTTTCTGACATAGATAGTTGAAGCAGATAGCTTAAGCAGAGAGTGGCTAAGCTCATACAGAAAAAATTACAGGCATATTCGATATCACTATGTTCAATACGGCAATATTAGAAAAAAATACAGTAGAGTTTATTAGATAATGGAAGCACCGTTACAACAACGCATCGTCGGTGCCATCGTACTGGTTACATTGGGTGTTATTTTTATCCCCGCATTGCTTGACGGTTCCGGTTATAAATCCCGTCAGGTTCAGGATATTGAGATTAAGGAAAAGCCTGAATTTCCACCACTGATACAGAAAAAAGTTAAGCCGATTCCAACACCGGTAGAACAGATCAAAAAGAATCAGTTGGCCGCACAGAAAACTGCCCCGAAACAGACTCATAAAAAGCCGATCAAATCGTTTGCATTACAAGTAGGCACCTTTGGCAGTAATGAAAATGCCGAAAAAATGCGCGATAAGATGAAGAAGCTGGGTTATACCTCTTTTGTTTATAAATCGGTCACTAAGGGTAAAACCAGCTACAAAGTAAGAATCGGCCCTGAGCTTGAGCGCAGTGTTCTGGACAATATCAAAAAGAATATTAAAAAGTCACAAAAAATTGATGGATACGTCGTTAATCATCCGTCATCCTGACTGAATGGCATTCAGTGAATAACTATATACTATTGATAAGTTTTCACACCGCCAGCAACAGCGTATAATACCCCTTTAGAAAAACACATGTGATCTTCATGACAGTCGTAGACGTAGTCGTTATATTCGTAATTTTCCTCTCTGCCTTATTTAGCCTGATTCGCGGGTTTGTAAAAGAGGCTGTTTCTTTAGCTACCTGGATTATTGCCATCTGGCTGGCGGCTACATTCGCCCCAAAACTTGCTGCTGCTTTACCAAACAGCATCGAATCAGAAGCCGTGCGACAAGCTGTCGGTTTTGGTGTGTTATTCGTGCTTACCTTAATGGTTGGTGGCATCGTCAATATGCTAGTCAGTCAGGTGGTGAAAAAGACCGGTCTATCGGGTGCAGACAGAATTTTTGGCGTTGCTTTTGGTGTCCTGCGTGGTGCTTTAATTATTATCGTTTTCGTTGTTATCGGTGGCATGACACCGCTGCCAGATGCAGAATGGTGGCAGTCGTCAACATTATTACAATGGTTTGAAAGTGCGGCTATCGTAATTCAGGAATACATTCCGGAAGATTTAAATCTTTCATATTAACCAGTGACCCAGGTCGGATATTCATATGTGTGGTATTAGCGGTATTGTTGCGCATAGCGCAGTCAACCTTGATTTATACGAATCATTATCTGTTCTGCAGCACCGCGGTCAGGATGCTGCGGGTATGACAACGTGTGAGAACGGCCGCTTCTATATGAAAAAGGGTAATGGTCTGGTGCGTGATGTTTTCTTCAAAAAACACATGCAGCGCTTACCCGGAAAAATGGGTATTGCTCATGCACGTTACCCTACAGCAGGGAGCTCATCATCCGCCGAATCTCAGCCGCTCTATGTTAATTCGCCCTATGGTATAGCGATGGCGCATAACGGTAACCTTACAAACGCTGAGCAGTTGAAAGAAGAATTATTTCAGACAGAATTAAGGCATCTGAATACCGATTCAGATTCCGAAGCATTACTTAATATATTCGCACATGAACTGCAGTTAACAGCAAAACCTGATTTTGACCACGAAGATATCTTTACCGCAGTTGAAGGTATCCATAGACGTTGTCGTGGCGGTTATGCTGTCGTTGCTATGGTGGTGGGTAAAGGCATATTGGCCATACGTGACCCTAATGGAATACGTCCGCTGTGTTATGGCATACGTGAGATGGAGCAGGGCACTGATTATATGGTTGCCTCAGAGAGTGTGGCATTACAGGCACAGGGTTTTGAATTAGTGCGTGATATAGCGCCGGGTGAAGCCATCTTTATCAGTGAAGACTGTCAATTTTATAGTAAGCAATGTGCGAAGAACCCAGTACTTTCTCCCTGTATTTTTGAATATGTTTATTTTGCACGTCCGGATTCTATTATTGATGGAGTATCGGTTTATAAGGCACGATTAAGAATGGGACAGACACTGGTGCAGAAAATTTTGCGCGAGATGCCTGATCACGATATTGACGTGGTTATCCCGATTCCAGACACTAGTCGTAGCACTGCGTTGGAAGTGGCTTACCATCTTAATGTTAAGTACCGCGAAGGATTTATTAAAAATCGTTATATTGGCCGAACATTTATTATGCCCGGGCAGCAGGAGCGTAAAAAATCTGTTCGTCAAAAGCTTAACCCGATAGATCTGGAGTTTGCGGGTAAAGTTGTTCTGCTGGTTGATGATTCGATTGTACGCGGTACAACGTCGAAACAGATCGTACAAATGGCTAGAGAAGCGGGTGCTAAAAAAGTGTATATGGCATCAGCTGCACCACCTGTGCGTTACCCAAATGTGTATGGCATCGACATGGCATCACACGAAGAGTTTGTTGCGCATAACAGAACTGTTGACGAAATTGCTGAAATCATCGGAGCTGACTGGCTAATCTATCAGGATCTTGAAGATTTAATTAAGGCAGTACAAAAAGGTAACGAAGCAATTACACATTTTGATAATTCATGTTTTGATGGTATTTATGTAACAAAGGACGTCGACGAAGATTACTTCAAGCGTTTAAATGAGAAACGTAACGATGCAGCAAAACAGAAAAGTAATAATTCGCAGACTCAGTTATAGGCGACTTATCTTTATCTTCTGCCTTCATTGTTCAAGTTTCATTCTTTAGCGCTTCATCGGTAATCAATTTATAGTAGTCAAACACTATATTCAGGATGTCAGTCAATATAAGGTAACAGGCACCTGGCATCGTGCAAGGCCTTACTAATATATTCAATATCAAATTCACTTAGAGTCTTTCCTTTGTCGAGTTCTTGCTTGATCTCGACGAGCCGCGGTAGACGCTATTTTTCGAAGCGCTGTATAACGAACAGTAAAATCCCAGTATCGTAATTTTTTGTTTTCATCTTCGAAAAGTGTGTGATGAATTAATCTGCTATTCGAGAACCAGTCCCATTGATTCTGCTGCCAGACCCATGGCTAGTAAAATCCACATAGAAATACCAATAGCCATTAGAGCGTAGTTCCATATACTGTATTTATGGTTTAGATACCCAAGCAAATCATCATTGATACGATTAACTGTGGCCTGTACTTTAACCATCGGATAAGTGCTCAGTAAAAAAATTATAACGGAGGTAATGACGACAGTATTGCTGCTGATATTAATGAAAGCACCGCTGCTTAAGGACAGACGATCTAAAATATTACTAACTATAATTGCGCCGACAAAAAGAGTGGCAAGGCTATTAGGGTTAAACTTATGCTGCTTATCCAGGTGTTCAGCACTTTTATCGATAATTCTAAATAATGAGTGGGTGAAAAAAATTGAGAAAATGCCACGCATTATCGGCATAATGTTTTTATCCATTTTTGGCTGTTGTAACCGCCAATTTTTGTAAAACCAATAAATACCGTACAAACCGAAGCTGAGTATGTACAGAGAAATCAATTTTCCTTCTGATACAGGAAAAAACTCGGGCTTCTTGATATTATTGATTATATCGGCTTCGGTATTTATTCCTTGTTCACTCATAAAAGAACGCTCACAATAATTCGATTGCCCTGATAATACAACGATTAATAGATGCTAGGAAATTTTTCACCTTTGTTGTTTGCTAGTATTTCATCGAAACTAACACTCAAGCTATTGATTATGATTTCAACTATGTGATACTTTGACTTCATAGAGATAGCAGACTAGATATGAATTCAATAAAGATTAATGTAGCGCAGCAGCAGCTGCAATTGTTTGATGAAGACGGGGCTTTACTTCAGCAATACACTGTGTCGACCTCAAAAAAGGGCACAGGAAACCAGAATGGCAGTGAGCAAACACCTTTAGGTTTGCACCGAATTAAAGACAAGTTGGGTGGCGCTATGCCAATAAACGAAGTCTATCTCGGTCGGGTACCGCATGGTAATCTGGAAGAATGTCAGGAGCGCGGTGTTGAATTGCCAGATGATGTAATCATGAGCCGTATATTGTGGCTTGAAGGAATGGAGCCCGGTCGTAATCAAGGCGGTTACGTGGATACATATCAGCGTTTTATCTATATACATGGTACCAATCACGAAGACACCATTGGTACCCCTACATCTATTGGTTGCATACGAATGTGCAATCAGGACATCATCAATTTGTATCGACTGGTGGATGTGGGCAGCGAAGTTCTGATAGAAGAGTAGAAGCTGGAAGAATAGTCCATGCCTAATAATCCATGTCTATAGGTTAAAGATTTTAAGGGTTTAAGATGACAGATAAAGAGAAAAAATCAGAAGCAAATTTTGCGACTCGAGCAGTACGTGATGGCTACGTGCGCACACATGAAAATGAACACAGTGAAGCCATATTTCCAACATCCAGCTTTGTATTTGCATCGGCTGCCGATGCTGCAGCAAGATTTTCTGGAGAGATTCCTGGCAATATATATTCACGCTTTACTAACCCAACGGTTAGAACGTTTGAAGAGCGTCTGGCTTCATTAGAAAATGCAGAATGTTGTGTGGCGACGGCTTCAGGAATGTCAGCGATTACGGCGACAATATTAGGTCTGTTGAAAACGGGTGACCATATCGTTTCATCTCGTAGTATTTTTGGAACAACAACGGTTCTACTCGAAAATATTGTTGCTAAATTGGGTATATCAACAACCTTTGTGGACTTGTCTGATTTGACAGCATGGGAAAAAGCGATAACAGCAGAGACAAAACTATTGTTTCTGGAAACACCGTCTAACCCGCTGCTGGAATTAGTAGACATAGAAGCACTGGCAAATATCGCACACAAACATGGTTGTTTGTTGGCAGTAGATAATTGTTTGTGTACCCCTGCTTTACAACTACCAATAGATTTAGGCGCCGATATTGTTATTCATTCAGCAACCAAGTATATCGATGGTCAGGGTCGCTGCATGGGAGGCGCAGTTTGTGGCACAAAAGATGTTGTTGGTGATGGTGTCTATGGTTTCTTGCGTAGTGCTGGGCCAACCATGAGTACGTTTAATGCCTGGGTCTTTCTCAAGGGGCTGGAGACATTAAAGTTACGTATGCATGCACATTCAGCTGCTGCTAAAGAGCTTGCCGAATGGTTGGTGCAGCAACCTGAAGTAAAAAAAGTGTACTACCCTGGGTTGGAAAGTCATCCGCAGCATGAGTTGGCTAAAAAGCAGCAAAGTGATTTTGGTGGATTGGTATCATTTGAGCTAAAGGGTGGCAAGGAAGAGGGTTGGCGCCTGATTGATGCGACCAAGTTACTTTCAATTACAGCGAACTTGGGCGATGCAAAAACGACCATTACTCACCCGGCAACCACTACACATGGCCGTTTGTCACCAGAGCAGCGTGCTGATGCAGGAATCTCCGATGGTCTGATACGCATTGCCGTGGGTCTTGAGGATATTGAAGACATCAAAGCTGATCTACTACGTGGATTGCGCTAACACTATAAATTTTTTGATTTTTTTTCAAAATGTTTTGTCACAGCATTTATGAAAAAATTACTCTTATTTGTCTTGTTAGCTGTTTCTGTAAATCTTCAGGCGCAGGAACAAGCCTCGAATTTATCTGAAAGTAGTATTAAAGTTGTGAAAAGTCCGGGAAATCGAGTGGCTATTTTAGAGCTATATACATCAGAAGGCTGTAGCAGCTGCCCGCCGGCAGATCGCTTTCTCAGTGCACTAAAAGATGCTGGTATCAGTGATGAGCATCTTATCCCAATGGCATTTCATGTCACCTATTGGGACTATATCGGCTGGAAAGATCGTTTCGCAAAAAAACAATATGATCAGCGTCAGCGAAACCAGGCGCAAAAACAGAAAAAATCGACGGTATATACACCACAGTTTATGCTGTCCGGTGATGATTATCGTAGCTATGCGTCATTCAATAGAGATGTAAATAAATTGGCTGTACAGCTGGCAATGGTCAATCTTGAACTCAGTGTTCGTGTTTTACCTGATGATAAGCAACCCGAAAAGCTTCTGCTTAAGCTTAAGTCAGATATTTCAGCCAGCGAAATTAAAGACGTTGGTTTTTATATTGCGATAACTGAAAGTAACTTATCTAGTAATATTGAAGGTGGTGAGAATGAAGGTGAGAAATTACGTCATGACTTCGTGGTTAGAGAATTGTTAGGCCCATATTTTCAAAGTAAGCCAAATCTTTTAAACCAGATTGAGCAGACTATAACGTTGTCGTCAGAATGGAAAAAGCAAGATTTAAATATTGTCGCGTTTGCAGAAAATCTGCATACGGGTGAAGTGTTGCAGGCGGTCAGCCTGAAATACTAGCCTGAATTATTACTGGGGAATATTAATCAGAATTATTTTTGTGGCCACGGCCTAACACTGCATATATCGGGCAGAATGCTGCAATACCAGAAAATAGCGGGATTATTCCAATCCAACCTAACTTCCATAGGTGTATTAATTCAAAATGTAGTAGTG
The DNA here is from genome assembly GCA_030595325.1 of Gammaproteobacteria bacterium. Classification (GTDB taxonomy): domain Bacteria; phylum Pseudomonadota; class Gammaproteobacteria; order SZUA-229; family SZUA-229. The sequence goes on from JAUVDN010000012.1 coordinate 25,515, forward strand.
ATGTCTGTGGACCGAACCAGGCAAGGGCAATGAGAATGAGCCCGAAGATGACTCTAGCGAGTTGACTAAAAATATTTAAATTACACATCTACAAATACGCACTTATTAGTGACAGCTGAATCATTAAATAAGGTGCCAATTGTAATGCATTTGAATGCAGTCGTCCTTGACTAACATTACTGAATGCAAAAATAATTCTATAAAAATTATAAAATTATTCTTTTTTAACTACTTAATCGGACAGGTTTTAATTCCAAACAGGGTGTAAGCAGGACAAAACTTGAAGATACCTGTTGCTAGAGGAATAATACCAATCCAACCCCAAACAATATTTTGACCAATTATCTGGTCACCAACAAATACTAAGCTGATTAAGATTAAACCAGCAAGTATACGAATTACACGATCGATTCCGCCAACGTTAAACATATTTACATCTCCAGTAGGATTAATGAAACAATTAATGATGGCTGTATATTAGAGAAATTAAATATAGATGTCTGTGACAAAGTCACATATTGATAACTTCTTGAATATTATATTTTTTATTATGTATTGTTTGCAATCGACTGTAACCCATCGATGTCATTTATTTTTATATTGCCGCGATTTATCTCGATATAACCCTTGGATTCTAATTCTTTTAATTGGCGACTGATAACTTCGCGGGCACTACCTAGTTCGGTCGCTATGTTCTGATGGGTAGATTTCAGGCTGTTTTCACTGTTGCATTGCTTAAGTAAATATTTTGCCAGTCTCATATCAATCTTTCCAAAAGCGACCTCTTCGATCAGTGTGATCAAATCACTGAGGTGAGATGAAAATGCTGAAAAAACCATCTCTCTAAAAGTGATAGATTCTCGCAGTGCATTGCTAAATTGATTAGAAGGAATGGCTAATGCAGTAACGGCTGTTTCTGTTTTTCCTTCGGCAGGGTAGTTTTTATTACCGAACAAACAAGACGTTGTTAGCACGCATGAGTCTCCTTTATTTAACCGGTAAAGCAGGATTTCACGGCCGTTCTCAGCACGTGTAAATACTTTTACTTTGCCATCTAATACCAGAAGATAGTTATTACAGGCATCACCCTGTGAAAAGACTGTGCTGTTCTCAGGTAATGAAATAATACTGGCAGCGTCGAGTAATGTACATGCAGTTTCATCAGCCGATTCACATAGTTCAGGTAGAACCTGTCGCCAGCTGATATTGGAGTCACTCATGATTTGTACCAATGGTTGCTCAAAGCGATAAGCACTTTATTGCTATAAACTTTTGAGCCAGCACTACCGTTGTATCTGGCGAGTGCTTTATGCAGGTTGTTTTCTTCCATATCCATATAATACTTTAATATGGTACATCCCATTCGTAGATTAGTTTTCATCTCAATAAGGTTGTCATCAGGTCGGCCAATCTCGTCTAGCCAGAAAGGCATTACCTGCATCATACCCTGAGCACCGGATTTTGATATGGCATAAGAATCGAAATGGCTCTCTACTTCGATAAGAGCAAGTACCAGTTCTGGTTGAAGCTTGGCGCGAGATGCTTCCAGGTGAATCTGCTTAAGCATGGTTAAACGTGTTTTTTCATCTTTGATGAAACGTTTCAATCGATTAGACATATCCAGTAACCAGACTTCAGCATGGAATTTATCATCAAAACTTTCTGATGAATTGATGGCGTCAGTTAGCAACTGGCGTAGTTCTGGGTCAAATTCTTGATTGCCGGCATACGCATGCGTGATTGCTTGTGCATTAAAGACAATTAAAAAGAGTACAGTGATTAAGCGATTGATCATGCTTTAAATATACACAAAAAAATGTGGCTTTTCACGGGTACTTGCAAATAACAGGGTTACGTTATTTGCTTGTTAATAAGCTAACAATCTCATCAACTGAAACATCCTGACTCTCTTCAGCATCACGTTTTTTGTATTCCACTTTGTTTTCTTTTAGGCCGCGATCACCGATTACGACACGGTGAGGAATGCCAATCAGGTCAAGGTCTGCCAGCATGCCGCCGAGACGTGCTTTTTCGTCATACAGTAATACATCCATACCCGCAGCGGTCAATTCGTCGTGTAGTTTAATCGCAGCTGCGCGAACATCGTCAGACTTCTGCATGTTGATTGGTGCGATGGCGACATCAAATGGTGCCAGACTCTGTGGCCAGATAATGCCATTGTCATCATGATTCTGTTCGATGGCAGCAGCGACAATACGGGTTATTCCTATACCGTAACAACCCATAGTCATAACCGTCGCTTTACCGTTTTCATCAAGTACCGTGGCATTCATGGCTTCAGAATATTTTGTTCCGAGCTGGAAGATATGGCCGACTTCGATACCGCGTACGATAGATAGCGTGCCTTTACCATCAGGGCTAGCATCACCTTCGACGATATTTCTTAAGTCAGCAGCATCAGGAACAGGGCAGTCACGCTCCCAGTTAACGCCAGTAAGATGCTTGCCATCGACATTAGCGCCACAAACAAAATCTGCGCATTGCAACGCAACGTGGTCAGCGATTACCTTTATATTTAAACCAACAGGACCCAGCGAGCCGGCAGAACAGCCCGCAACCTGTTTGATCTGTTCTTCACTGGCAAAATTAAGTGGCTCGGCAACTTCTTCCAGATGTGATGCTTTAACTTCATTGAGTTCATGGTCGCCACGTAAAATAAGTGCAACCACAGAGTTTTCTTCACTGCCTTCAACGAATAGCGTTTTAATGCACTGTGCGACCGGTACAGAAAGAAACTGACTAACTTCATCGATACTGTGTTGATCAGGTGTATCGACTGTTGCTAATTCTGTAGATGGGGCTGGTCTTGCTTCTGTCGGTACTAAGGTTTCAGCTTTCTCAACGTTAGCGGCATAGTCACTTTCATTTGAAAAGGCGATAGCGTCTTCGCCAGAATCAGCAAGTACATGAAATTCGTGCGAGCTGTTGCCACCGATAGTGCCACTGTCAGCCATCACTGCGCGGAATTCCAAGCCTAAACGAGTAAAGATATTGGTATACGCTTGATACATTACATCGTAGGTTGCCTGCAGACTTTCCTGATTACTATGAAACGAATAGGCATCTTTCATGATAAATTCACGTGAACGCATTACGCCGAATCTTGGTCGCACTTCATCACGAAACTTTGTCTGTATCTGATAGTAGGTAACCGGTAACTGCTTATAGCTGGAAAGTTCTTTTCTCGCCATGTCCGTAATAATCTCTTCGTGGGTCGGGCCAAAACAAAACTCACGGCCATGGCGATCTTTAAAGCGCAGTAATTCACCGCCATACTGTTCCCAACGGCCAGATTCTTGCCATAATTCACTGGGCTGAACAGCAGGCATGAGAACTTCCAGGCATCCACAACTGTCCATCTCTTCACGAACAATGTTTTCAACCTTACGCATGATACGAAGGCCAAGTGGCAGCCATGTGTACAGTCCGGATGCCAACTTGCGGATTAAACCGGCACGTAACATCAGTTGATGACTGCTGATCTCCGCATCAGACGGTGTTTCTTTTAATGTTGTTAATTGAAATTGTGATAAATACATATTACTGTTACTCGGCAGACGCTAACTCGATAGAATGTGCGCATTTTACCAACTAATTAACAATATGCGACCGAGATTTAGACATAGATTCAAACAATTGTGGCCAATGGGCATACTTGGTTGCATGCTGTGTTTTTTCTTTTCGGTTAAAATTGTCTATGCAACATCATCAAATGATGATGTTTTGCAGTTGTCCATCAGTCAGATTGAACAGTTACAGCTGGCAGAGGATGAGACCTGGTTAGCCTTGTTGCATTATAAGCGCGAGACTATATTTCGTGGTTTTTTGAGTCAGGCAGATGATGAACGCTTCTTTATAGCTGCAACTGGTAAGACAGATCCGCATGCAGAGCTGGTCGCTGATATAGCAGCATTTTTGCAGGTTCCTCAAAGCGGTCATGCGCAATGTCTTTTCCCGGCACGTTGGTGGTGGTTAAAGCAGCGTCTGTCATTGGCTGATGATTATGATGTAGTTTGCCCGCAGCTGGATGCGTTCTTGCAAAGAGTTTCTCATCAGAAGCTGTTTTTAGTTTTTCCTTCCATGTATTTGAATAACCCAGGTTCTACCTTTGGCCATACATTTTTACGTTTTGATGCGGAGGAAGAGTCGATACTTTTATCGCAGACCTTGAATTATGCAGCAAGAGTAGATCAAGCCGATGATTTTGTTAGTTACATCAGTAAAGGTTTGTTTGGCGGTTACAGCGGTTTTTTTAGAGCCAGACCTTATTATGAGACAGTGCAGGAATACAATAATATTGAAAACCGAGATATCTGGGAATACCAGCTGGATTTTACTCCGGATGAAATTGAGCAACTGGTGCGCCATGTTTGGGAAGTGAAGGGTATCGATTTTGACTATTATTTTTTTAGAGAAAACTGTTCTTATCGACTATTGGCGCTACTGGATGCTATACGACCGGGCATGCAATTAACGGGTGAAGGCGCTTTCCCCGTCTACGCGATTCCGGTTGATACTGTGCGTGCTTTAGACGACGTAAAGCTTATTCAATCAAGAAAATTTCGTGCTTCCTTAGCAGCACAGATTGATGATTACTTTTTGCTGGCAGACGATGTTGAATATTTATTAGTACTTGATATAACTTCGGCGGAAACTCCTGCGGAAGTAAAAGTTATAAGTAATAAGTTAAATGTTTTGCATTCTGTTGACGATAAATTAAATGTGCTTGAACAGAGTTATAACCTTCTGCAATTTAGAGAGCAGGCATCATCGGAAAAAGCGCATGTGATACTGCAGCTTACAAATAAAATTTCCAGTAAGGATGCTGCTTTAAAAGTTAAAGAAAATTCTTTGCACGAAATTTCTCCAGAAATGGGTCATGAATCATTAAGGTTAACTGCGGGTTACGGTGAGCAAAATAACCTGCATTATATTGATCTGAGATTTCGAGTTGCTTTTCATGATCTGCTGGATGCGCCGCAAGGTTATGTCGATGGCGCTGCCATTAACGTGTTTGATACACGCTTTAAATGGTTTGTTAATAACCAGGAAAATGATCATTTTCGACTAGAAAGCTTAAGCCTTTTCAATGTTACCTCATTGAGTCCGGTAAGCGGATGGAAAAAACCTGTTTCATGGATGTTTGATTTCAGGTTTGACCGAACGCAGTTGAGTGAAACTGATTCGGTCAGAAACTTTATCAGTCAAGGTGGCTTTGGTATTAGTTTTGATTATAGATTGAAGCGGCAGTCAGTCATGCCGTTTGCTTTGTTAATGGGTGAGTGGAATTTATCTTCAGATTATGACAAAGGCTACAGTTTGTTATTAGGTGTACAGGCAGGTCTGAAGATAAATATCACAAAAAATCAACTGATGCTCAGTTATGAGGCTGATGATGCAGTCTCTGGTTTTGAGCTCGACCGTACTATCAGTCAATTTCAGTGGCAATATAACTTACAGGTTAATCATGCGCTGCGAGTAAATTACAGAAGAACAGAATATGATTTTTATGATGATGAGGATTGGTCGCTGAATTATAATTATTACTTTTAACGATGAGCTTAAAATGTCTTGCCATCCCATCCCCACATATGACGCTCAGGGCTGGAAAACTCAATATAAATTCGGTCACTACGAATATTCAGAACGGAGTTAATAAACTCACAGATCTTTGCAGAATAATCAGCAGTGTTATCTTCGATTAGGCCCAAACTTTTTAGTTTGATGTGAGCAGCGGGGTCATTATGACCGCCGAAGCTTAATATTTGTTTGGGGTGGATTTTAACCATGACATAACTTTCCGGTTTACCCAAAAGTTCCGCGGTTAGTTTGGATGCCTTTAATGCAATCGCCTGAGTATTTTCAATGTTTATATTTGTAGTGATTTCTAGCAGTGGCATTATATGCTCCGGAAAAATAGTAAATTAGCGGCAATATTTACTCTGTTTTTTCTTGGCCGCAGAAAGTCGCTGTTGTTTTTGTTTGTCACTTAAGTAGGTGTATTCACCGTTAGTATTAATTTCACGCAGACGGCCACGGCTGTTAATTGCAGCAACGTCAGATTTTGCTTCATTGCACAATTTGCGCTTTTCTTTTGTAGATATTTCTACTTCTACAGGTTTTTCTGCTTGTTCAGTGCTTTCTCCATCTACGCTTTTATTATCAGCGTCTTCATCCTTTTTGATGGTCCTTGGTTTGGTGGTGGTGTTTTGTCGGATAGTGACTTTTTCAGCCTCTGTACCGACAGGCTTTTCACCATAATGCACCTGACCCTTTTCATCGACCCATTTGTAGATGCCAGCAAGTGATGATGTCTGAAACGATATAAGCAGTGTTGTTGTAATGGTGAGTGATATCAGTGTTTTTATGTTCATAATTTGCTTTCGTCAGTAATTAGTCAGTGATTAGACTGTAAGGTAAAACCTAATTGTTCTTTTAGGTTAAAATAGTCGTAATTCTAAATAAAATCAACAATGCAGCACTTAATCAGTGAAGAGGTTACTAATATATATCTTCTTTATATGATGTTGTGCATAATTAAATTATGGCCGATCGTCGATTAAAAATCTTTCACACAGTAGCTAGGTTGCTGAATTTCACTAAAGCAGGTGAACAGCTACATATGACGCAGCCTGCAGTAACCTTTCAGATACGTCAATTAGAAGATCAGTTCAATACTCGTCTGTTTGATCGTACGCATAATAAGGTGACACTGACGGAAGCGGGCAAGCAGGTATATATGTTTGCTGACCGTATCCTTAAGCTGTATGACGAGATGAACCACAGTATCACTGAAATGACGGGGGATGTGAGTGGAGGTGTATCGCTCGGTGCAAGCACCACCATTGCTGAATACATGCTACCGCTACTTATCGGTGAATTCAAAGTTAAATATCCAGACGTCAATATTAGTTTGAAAGAGTCTAATTCAGAAGACATTATCGCCATGGTTGAAAATAATGTGGTTGATCTGGCAATTGTTGAAGGTTCAGTAAACAATAAAAATCTAATTGTAGAGCAGTGCCGTGTTGATCAGCTACTAGTGATTATGCCAAATAACCATAAACTGGCAGGATCAAAAACCCTCGAAGTAAAGGATATCCTCGGTCACCCGTTTATCTGTCGTGAGAGTGGCTCGGGTACGCAGGAAGCTATTACCAATTATGTTGAGCAGCAGCAACCTGACGGCATGTTAAATGTGTGTTTTGAACTGAGTAGTCCTGAGGCTATCAAAGGTGCAGTCGAGGCGGGCATGGGTATTTCTATTGTATCTCGAGCCAGTATAGAAAAAGAACTACGTCTAGGTACATTGACAGCTGTCGAGCTGTTACCAAAGCTGGAGCGTCCGTTTTCCTTCGTGCGCCAGCGTTATAAGTTTAAATCCCGTGCTGCCGATGAGTTACTAGGTTTCGCTCAGGACTTCTGTAAGAATATGGCTTAAGCCATATTCTGCAACCTAAAATATTTAGATAAACTCTTATTTTTATGAATGATATTAAAAGCAGTCAGGCGCTTGTTGAGCTCTATGAATCCATGGATGATGAGCGAAAGCGCAGCCTGTGTGATTTTGCCGATTATCTGTACGCAAAGGCAGATCCCATCTCGAAAGAAGTCCCAGCTCCTAGCGAAATTCTGCGCCCGGAAAGTGAAACCGTAGTCGGTGCTGTCAAACGCTTAAAAGCTACTTATCACATGGTCGAAAGTATGTCGGTATTTTCAGCGGCATCAGCGTTGATGATGGACCATATGGTGAAAGGTCGAGACGTTGTTGAAGTTATCGATGAAATGGAAATTCTATTTGAAGATTCATACAATAAATTAATACAGGATGATGACGAGCAAGAAAATTCGAAGGACTCAGCATGATTGGTGTAATTAAGGGCTGGTTTGAAAAGCATTTTTCAGATCCACAGGCAATTATACTGGTTACCATTATTCTACTGGGTACTGTTCTTGTCCTGTACTGGGGTTCGATTCTTACCCCGGTTTTAGCAGGTATTATTATTGCCTATGTGCTGGAAGGGCTGGTTTGCCGTTTCCAGCACCTAGGCATGCCACGATTATTTGCATTTTTACTTAGCTATACTTTGTTTATTACTGCCTTGTCATTAATTTTATTTGGTCTGGTGCCGTTAGTTATTAGTCAGGTCTCGCAGTTAGTTGCAGATTTTCCGAAAATACTGGAAAAGGTGCAGTTATTAATTCTGGAAATTCCAGACAAATACCCAATCTTAGCTGAACAGGAAATTGCTAATATGCTTGGTAATTTCTCAACGGAACTTGTTGGCGTCGGCCAAACACTGGTATCCGTATCGCTGTCTTCTGTGGTGGATGTATTTACCGTACTGGTTTATCTGGTTGTCGTGCCATTACTGGTATTTTTCCTGCTCAAAGACAAAGAAGAAATTCTGCAATGGTTCAGACGTTTTTTGCCTGTTGATCGCGGTCTGGCTTATTCTGTCTGGAAAGATGTTGATGCCAAAATGGGTAACTATATTCGCGGTAAAATGCTGGAAGTTGCCATTGTCGGCGTAGCAACCTTTATTCCACTGAAATTTATGGGCATGAACTATGCCGCAACCATGAGTTTGCTGGTAGGCCTGTCCGTTATCATTCCTTATGTTGGTGCCGTGGCAGTCACTATTCCTGTGGCAATCATTGCCTGGTTCCAGTGGGGTGCTACCAGTGATTTTATGTACTTGATGATAGCGTACCTGTTCGTACAGTTCCTCGACGGTAATATACTTGTGCCATTACTGTTTTCTGAAGTCGTCAACATGCATCCGGCTGCGATAATCATATCGGTGCTTTTCTTTGGTGGTTTATGGGGTGTGTGGGGTGTTTTCTTTGCTATTCCTTTGGCCACATTGGTGCAAGCTGTAATCAATGCCTGGC
>JAUVDN010000034.1 GCA_030595325.1 Gammaproteobacteria bacterium
GGTTTATTCGCACCATCTCTGGCAAGTGGTGCCGGCCTTGGTGCTGACCTTGCATTATTGTTCCCGGCAGAAATGGCATCAACAATAGTAATTTTAGGAATGATTGGCTATTTTACCGGTGTTGTTCAAACGCCGATAACAGCCTTTGTTATCGTCATGGAAATGACTGATAACCATGAGCTTGTGTTGGCGATGATGGCAACAGCACTAATATCTTCAGGTATATCTAAACTGGTTTGTAAAAAGTCTATCTATGAAGCACTGGCAGAAAACCTGTTGGCGATGATGTCTGATGAAAAAAGTCGTCAGTCAGTAGCTGAAAAAAAATAGCCCACTATTAAGCTCTCTATTAAGTATTATCAGTGACTGATTTTTTTAATAAGACGTAAACAGAGCCGCTACCACCATCTTTAGGTTGTGCAGAATGAAAGGCGAGCACACTCTCAGCGGTCTTTAACCAGCGATTAACCATCGGTTTGATGACGGGTTTTCCTTTTGAGCGAAAGCCTTTGCCATGAACAATGATTACGTTGCGTAGACCTGATGCTTCACATTCTGCAAGAAACTCAATTAGTTCAAGTCTTGCCAGTTCGACCGTTAAACCATGTAAATCCAGTCTGTGCTCAATGGGCTGTTTTCCCTGACGTAATTTTTTCAGTACTTTATGCTGTAATCCACTGCGTGAGAAATTGAGAATATCGGGACATTCTTCGCTTATTTCTGCTGTTGAAAACACACCTTCTATGGTGAAACCTGCATCATCTACGGCAGATTGTTGAAAGGGCTTATTGGGCGTTTTTTTGAGCTTTATTTTATTATCTGTTTTTAGGGGTGTGACACCCGACATTTCAGCCATAAATAGCGAATCTTCGTCACTTTTTGTTGAATCATCACTCATTTTTCATACTCTGATGCGGTATAGTTAGCCTTTGAATTTATTCTATCGTGAATCTTTGTAGTTGTATCGCTTGTGCATATTTTAGTTTCTAATGATGATGGCTATCGGGCGCCCGGTATTGCGGTGCTGGCCGATGCGCTGTCTGCTGAAAATCAAGTTTCTGTTGTTGCTCCAGAGCGTAATTGTAGTGGCGCCAGTAATTCACTGACGCTGGAGCGAGGACTGCGGGTCTGCGAAGTAGAAGATGATGTTTATTATGTTGATGGTACACCGACAGATACGGTGCATTTGGCGATTACCGGGTTATTGAAATCTGAGCCGGATATGGTGATCTCCGGTATCAATGCCGGCGCCAATATGGGCGATGATGTGTTGTACTCAGGAACAGTGGCAGCAGCGATGGAAGGACGTCATCTGGGTTTGCCGGCTATTGCTGTTTCTATGGATTCCTATACGCCAAAATATTTTGAGTCAGGTGCGAAAGCCGTGCTGGCATTACTGAAGGACTTTGGTCAGATAACATTTGCCACGAATACGATATTAAACATAAACGTACCGGATATTCCGTGGTCTGATATAAAAGGTTTTAAAGCGACTCGGCTAGGCAGCCGTCATAAAGCGGAAGGTGTAATTATTCAAGATGACCCACGTGGTGACCCAATGTACTGGGTTGGTCCACCGGGGGCGGCACAGGATGCGGGTGAAGGGACTGACTTTCATGCCGTCAGTCATCAGTATATTTCTATTACACCATTACAGATTGATTTAACCCGTTATGATAGCCTTGCCGACTTGGAAAACTGGCTGCAAAAGACATGACTCCCAATTTAACCTACATATTAAAACATTAAACCAGAAGCAGATGATAAGTAACGATATACAAGGTATAGGCATGACATCGCAACGTACGCGAGACCGACTGGTCGACCGCTTGCGTGAAAAAGGCATAAAAAATGAACGAGTGTTAGAAGTTATTCGCACTACACCACGCCATATCTTTGTTGATGAAGCCATGGCGCATCGTGCCTATGAAGATACTGCTTTGCCTATCGGTGAAGGTCAGACTATTTCACAGCCTTATATGGTTGCTCGCATGACAGAAGTATTACTGGAGAAGGGTATACCTGATGTTGTGCTGGAAGTAGGCACGGGTTCGGGTTATCAGTCTGCGATACTGTCGCGGCTGGTGCCGAAAGTTTATACCGTCGAGCGAATCAGTGCGCTATTGCAAAAAGCACGTGAAGCGCATCGTAAATTAGGTTTGATGAATGTTTATTCTAAGCACAGTGATGGATCATGGGGTTGGGCACCAAATGCGCCTTATCCGGCCATAATGGTAACGGCAGCCCCTGAGTCGGTGCCGCCAACACTGCTTGAGCAACTTGCTGTCGGTGGACGTATGGTAATTCCGGTTGGAACCATCGGTGGTGTACAAGAACTAAATCTCTATGTACGAACGCCTGAGGGCATCGAAGAAACAACGCTAGAGCTTGCACGTTTTGTGCCTCTACTTGATGGAGCTGTACGTTAATGCTGTTTGCTGGATTGTATAACCGGATGATGACCTGGGCGGCGCACCCACATGCTGAACGTTATCTGATAGCGGTTAGCGTATTTGAATCGATATTTTTTCCAGTGCCAACCGCGTTGATGGTTGCGCCAATGGCGATAGCAAAACCGGAACGTGCGGTGAGAATTGCAATTATCGCGACAACGATGTCTGTACTCGGCGGTGTTGTTGGTTATTATCTTGGGTATTTCGCAATTTCTGCCATTGAACCCATTATTCAGGATGTCGGTTATTGGGAAAAATACATGACCGCACAACGCTGGTTTGCAGAGTGGGGTTTCTGGGCGGTGGTCATCGCAGGCTTTTCACCTATACCGTTTAAGTTGTTTACCCTGACCGCTGGCGCACTTTCCATGGCGATATTGCCATTTATTCTAGCTGCTATCGTCGGTCGTTCGGCTCACTTCTTTTTAGTCTCACTGTTGATGGCGTGGGCGGGTCCTAAATTAGAGCCGGTGGTAATGAAATATATCGAATGGTTGGGCTGGGCAACGGTTTTACTTGTTGCTGTATTTGTTTATTTTCATTTTAGCTAAACCTAAACAATGATTCGACTATGTCGTTTATCTTCAGCCCATTTATATTCAGCAATGGTAGTAGCGTTGGCTTTTGTTGCTGGTGTATTGCTCTCCTCATGCAGCAGTAACGGTAAGCAATGGAATCCTGATGACTACACGGTTAAATCAGGTGATACCCTTTACTCTGTTGCCTGGCGTTATGAACTTGACCCTGAAGCATTTGCTGCCTGGAATGGCGTAACAACGTCTAAATTTATTAAACCCGGGCAGCGTTTACATACCCGTAAACCGGCTAACTTTGACGCTAGTAGAGCAGCGGCCGCTGACCGTGCTGTTGCTTATGCCCCCGATTCGTCCAAGTCTGCTTCCGTTTATGTAAGCTATTCGAATAAGATGTCAGTGAAGGCAGTAAAAGGCGACACTTTGTACGGTTTGTCAAAACGACACGGCGTTAGTGTGGATAAACTGGTGCAGCTGAATCAACTGAAAAAGCCTTATGTTATTCAGCCGGGCCAGACTATATTTCTAAAGCCATTAAAGTCTTCAACTCAAACGACGGTTAGTACAAAGTCACCGTCTCAGAAACCAGGCTCTCAGAAACCAGGCTCACAGGCACAATCAATCAGCTGGCCTAAAACAGTCAGTTGGCAACGACCGGCTAAAGGCAAAATAGTCAAAAAGTTTGACCGGCGCAGAAATGACGCTAAAGGAATTGATATTGCCGGCACAAAGGGTAATGCCATTGTTGCTTCAGCAGACGGTAAAGTGGTTTACAGTGGCGGTGGTTTAATCAGTTATGGTAATTTGATTATCATTAAACACAATAAAATGTTTCTCAGTGCTTATGCCTATAACCGAAAGTTGCTGGTTAAAGAAGGTGATATCGTAAAAGCGGGGCAGCAGATAGCTGAAATGGGTCATAAGGATAAATTAAGCCCGAGACTGCATTTTGAGATTCGTAAAAACGGCAAACCGGTCGATCCATTAAAGTATTTGCCATGGCAATAGACGTACATTATGAAGAATAAATGCTTATCTTATTTCTTCGTGTTATTTCAGTAAATTCTTTAATAAATCACCTATAAACCCATGCTTGGTTAACCCACTCCCTACCCAAAAGGAATATCTGCACTTGTGCTTAGTATTTCAAAAAACCACAACATCATGTGGTTTATGAGGCGTACCTAAATTTAATTCTAGTTTTTTTAAATAAATGCTTGCTTCTTAAATAGAAATAATGATATAAGTTTTTCTAACGTAAGGGCTAACGTTAGAAGAGCCTTGTAAGTATATGGAATTTAAAGGAGTACTGATTGCTCCAGCTTACAAACTAAATGCGTACAAAAAATAATTATAAAACACGTTTTGGGGTAGGGTACAATCATGAGAAGAGCAATTGCTGATTCTAATAAAGAACTGGAGACTAGTGTCTTAATGATGCAAGCCGGTGATGAAATAGAGTGTGGGGAAGTTGAGCTGGAAGACGAAAAGAAGGCATCAAAAACAAAAACTAAAAAAACAACCAGTGCTAAAAAGACTGATGTTGATCCTGATGCTAAAGTAAATCGTAAAGAGCTTGATGCGACACGCTTATATCTAAGAGAAATTGAGGGTTCTCCACTGTTGACCGCAGAGGAAGAAGTCTTTTATTCACGTAAAGCCTTAAAAGGCGACATGGACTCACGCAAGAAGATGATTGAATGCAATCTCCGTCTTGTAGTGAAAATAGCCCGTCGTTATATGAACCGTGGTCTTGCACTACTGGATCTTATCGAAGAAGGTAACCTAGGTTTAATCCGCGCCGTTGAAAAGTTCGATCCTGAAAAAGGCTTCCGCTTTTCTACATACGCTACCTGGTGGATTCGTCAAACCATTGAACGTGCGTTGATGAATCAGACCCGTACCATCCGTTTACCTATCCATGTAATCAAAGAATTAAATGTGTATCTGCGTGCTGCTCGTGAACTAGAGCAAACTATGGATACCGAGCCTACCGCAGACGATATTGCGAAAATGCTGAATAAACCGGTTGCCAATGTTGAAAAGATGTTGGGTCTACGTGACCGTGTAACTTCAGTTGACGTACCTGTCGGTAAAGAGAATGATCGTCCATTACTGGAAATCGTTGCTGATGAACGTATTCCAGCACCACCAGAAATGCTACAAAACGATGACGTTATGGCAAACTTGGGTGTTTGGTTGGATCAGCTGGATACTAAACAGCGTGAAGTTCTGGTTCGCCGCTTTGGTTTAAATAACCATGAGCGTACAACACTGGAAGACGTTGGTAAGGAACTGGGTGTTACACGTGAGCGTGTACGTCAGATTCAAATGGATGCACTAAAACAGCTTCGTAAGATTCTGGAAAATCAGGGTTTCACTGAAGAGTTATTGTTCCAAGATTAATCGATATAAGATTAATTAACTCAAGATGTTTATTCAGGACTGTTTATTTAGTTTCTAAATATTATTCTCCTGTGTCAGGGTGCTGTTAGTTAAGAATCCTGCATGTAAAATCATTAAGCAGATACTTTATGTATCTGCTTTTTTTATGCACAGGATGTGCGGTATTTCGCAAAGAGCCAAGGATGGCGGTGCGTTATGTACAGAAGTACGGTATGTCGCGGTGCCATGGATGGCAATGAGCGACGCACTACAGGAAGTATGTTGTGCGTGGTGTCTTGGATGGCAAGGAGCGGCGCATATCCATGGACGGCGGATTGTATTTTTTACAAAATCAAGCCAGCCACAACATCACGGTATTCACTCTTCAAAATATTGTAGGTTCGACAAGCAGCCTGTGTGTCCATAAAGTCAACACCGATGCCACGCTGAATGATGCCTGAATAAGTTTCAACTGCAGGAAATATCAGCTTGCTGCCAGTACCTATTATGATGAGCTCAGGGTTTAGGGCTAAAATTTTATCTATGTGTTCAGCATTGAGTTGATCGATTGTTTTTAAACCCCAGTTTTCATCAAGATGAGTGCTGGTAATGATCAGGCTTTGGTTAAAAGCTTTACCGTTTATAGAAATATGGTCACTTTCATATGAGGTAATTAAGTAGCCTTCATCCTGGCTGTCTTGTGCAAATTTCATCAGATTTTATCGTTAGTTAGACTGTAAATTAAGGTCTATATGTTACACGTTATATGGCGAATGCAGTAGAATATGCCGTTTTAGGGATTCTAACTTTAGAAATCTCTTATTCAGAATAACGAGAGTGGAGAATATCTTGGACGCAGTTAAAGTTGGTTTATTGGGCCTGGGTACAGTTGGTGGTGGCACAGCCACCGTTTTAATACGAAACGCTGAAGAAATTCAGGCGCGTTTAGGTCGTGCGATACAAATTTCACACATTGCCGGTCTGGATATTGCTTCACAGAAAATAGTAGATCCCGTTACTACTAAGTTAACTGAAGATGCTTTTGAAGTGGTCAATGATCCTGAAGTTGAAATCGTTGTTGAATTAATCGGCGGTTACACATTGGCTAAAGACCTGGTGATGAAAGCAATCGAAAATGGCAAACACGTTGTTACTGCGAATAAAGCATTGATTGCGACTCATGGCTCTGAAATATTGAAAGCAGCTGCAGAGCAAGGTGTCAGCGTTAGTTACGAAGCAGCCGTCGCCGGTGGTATTCCAATCATAAAAGCGATGCGTGAAGGTCTGGCAGGCAACCAGATTCAGTGGATTGCCGGCATCATCAATGGCACAGGAAACTTTATTCTTACCGAGATGCGCGATAAAGGTCGTGATTTCGCTGATGTACTCAAAGAAGCACAAGAGTTGGGTTATGCCGAAGCAGACCCTACCTTTGATGTCGAAGGTATTGATGCCGCACATAAACTAACCATCCTTGCCTCGCTGGCATTTGGAATCGAGCTTCAATTCGAAAAAACATATACTGAAGGAATCAGCAAGATTACGACGGAAGATGTTAACTATGCAGAAGAGCTAGGTTACCGCATCAAACATTTAGGTATAACCCGTAAAACTGATAAAGGTATCGAGTTACGTGTTCACCCGACATTGATTCCTGAAAAACGTCTGATTGCAAATGTGGATGGTGTGATGAATGCTGTGCTGGTTCATGGTGATGCTGTTGGTCCAACCTTGTATTATGGTGCTGGTGCTGGTGCCGAACCGACCGCATCAGCGGTAGTTGCTGATATCATCGATACTGTGCGTACCATCGATGCACCCTTGCATCATAAAGTACCATTGTTAGGTTTTCAGGATAACGCTATGCGTGATACACCAGTGTTACCGATTGATGATGTTGAAACGGCCTATTATTTGCGAATGGAAGCTGAAGATAATCCTGGTGTTCTTGCAGAAGTATCGGATACCTTTGCGAAAAATAGTATCAGTATTGAAGCGGTCATACAGAAAGAACCTGCAACCGGTGAAAATAGTGTGCATTTGATTATGCTGACGCAGAAATGTGTCGAGTCGAACATGAACCGGGCGATAGCTGCGGTTGAGAGTTTATCTTCTGTTCAAGGTGATGTTGTTCGCATCAGGATGGAACATCTAGATTAATCTTAGTGTGACTCAACTTGGTCACAGAAAATAACTACCTGTAGGAGCGGATTTTTCCCATTCCGCGAAGTTTGTTTTTTCTTTGGCGCGCGGTAGTTTTAAGTAAGTTTACTTTTATACTTTAGCATCGCGGGCGAGTTACTCTTTTGCTACAGCCCAAAAGAGTAACCAGAAAAGGCCGCCACGACGTCTACGCCCTGTAAAAAGCACAGGGTCCCCATTAAGGCAGCACTGTTATCATGCTGTGAAAAAACTCGCCCACGTTGAAAAACACGTACGCTCAAACAGTTTTCACAGAAAGCCCATGACAACAGCACTGCCTCAATGGCTTGCCTAATGTGGACTTAAGGTCAAAAATTAAACAGTATTTTTTTCTAGTTCCTGCTTCATTCTTTTGACTTTTTCCCGCATTAGCCGAGCCATTGAAGAGTGACGAATAGCGTGAGTTTTCTGCGACAGCTGTCTGAACCCGCCAGTGGGGCGTGACCCACAATCTATAAGAGTCATCCAATAGTCAGATAAAAAAATCCCAACCAAGAATATGTGAAAATCACAAAAACGAAAGAATCTCTGATTCGATTTCGTCTTTTTCAATGATTGTCGATTGAGTGATTTTTTTATCGAACAGCCCATTAATAATTGCAGGAATCTCAATACCAGCTTCTTTGGAAATCGATTTCAATGCATCTAAATCATGCGTATCTACTTCGCCTGTTAGAGCATTGGCAATGACCGGTGAAAATTTTGTCCACTCAGCAGTTGAATAAATAATTGTGCTCAGTTTTTTATCACGGCATGTATCGTAAACTTTAAAACAGGTGGCTGTATGCGGGTCCATTAAGTAGCCATTTGAAAAAGCTTCTTTGATGTATTTCTTGCCTTCATCATCATTGCAGAAGTCGGCAGAAAATATTGCTTGTATCTGCTTTAACTCGGACTCATCCAGTTGGTAATGTTTGTCATTATCTAATTGAGCCATTAAATCTTTTGTACGATCTTTACCAAACAGGTCAAAGAATATGCGTTCTATATTGGATGATTTTAAGATATCCATGGCAGGGGAAGTTGTTGCTATGACGGATGAGTTTCTTAAGTCATAAGCGCCTGTGTTAATTAGTTTGGTTAAAATATTGTTATTGTTTGACGCGATAAGTATTTTCTCAACGGGCAGTCCCATCTTCATTGCGTAGTAACCGCCTAAGGCATTACCGAAGTTTCCACTCGGCACATTCAGATAAACTTTCTCACCTGACTGAATGGCATTTTGACGAACCAGTTCGAGGTAAGAATGAATGTGATATATGGTCTGGAAAATAATACGGCCAAAGTTAACGGAATTGGCAGCAGATAAAAGAATATTTTTTTCTTTCAGTGTATCTTTAAACTTTTTAGAGCCTAATAATTTTTTAAGGGCATTCTGAGTATCATCAAAGTCACCTTTAACACCGATTACTTTTAAATTATCAGCATCTTCTGTCACCATTTGCAGGCGTTGTACATCTGAAGTGCCGCCATCAGGATACATACAGGCAACTTGTACATTGGCTTTATTTTTAAAGGTCTCTAGTGCGGCTGGACCAGTATCACCAGAAGTTGCTGCAAGAATTAGATAATGCTCATCTCGGTCTTGAGCAATAGATGATAAGACAGTGCCAAAAGGCTGCAATGCCATATCTTTAAAAGCACGTGTAGGTCCATGCCACAACTCGCTGACAAAGAGGTCATCTTTAACTTTGACGACAGGGACAGGATTGCTTGAATCGTCGAACTCATCGTATAAGGCGAGTGCTTTTTCAATAATGTTGGCATCGATGTCGATGTCAAAAGCGGTTAAAACTGCCGCTGCCAAAGTTTTGTAGTTTGATTTGATATGCGCTTCTAAGAAGCTCTCACCCAAATTCGGTAGAGACTCTGGTGAATAGATGCCGCCAAAGGAAGAAATAGGCGAGAGGATGGCTTCAGAAAAGCTTACTTTTTCAGGGTGTTGGCCATCGTTACCGCGTGTTTCTAAAAATTTCATCGTTAATCCACTTGTTAAATCTGTAGCTGCCGCTATTGGTTACTGTTTATTCGTGGGGCGAATTATAACGAATTAATGTGTTCGCTTCCTTAGATTTTTAAGCTGAGGTTTGCATGCTTGTTGACGTGCTGGATGAATTCACCCCTGTCCATCTCTTCAGCGCCTAAAGTCGCCAGATGTTCTGAATAAACCTGAGCATCAACTAGGAAGGGCTTAATTGAAGTGCATAGGTGGTGTATGGCAACTTTTGATGCATCTTTCATCCGGCTGAACATTGATTCGCCAAAAAATATATCGCCGAGTACCAACCCATACATGCCCCCCACGAGTTTTTCCTCGTGCCAGCACTCTATCGAATGAGCAATACCGGCATCATGTAATTGGCCGTAGACTGTCAGCATGGCCTCGGTTATCCAGGTGCCAGAGTTTTCAGTATCGTTATCATTTTTTCGTGGTTGAGCGCATGCCCGCATAACGTCTCTAAAAGCTGTATTCGTTTTAACGTCGAAAGGATTGTTATTGAGCGTGCGTTTAAAACTTCGAGAGATATGAAATCTGTCTGGATATAAAATGCAGCGCGGGTTAGGTGACCACCACAGGACGGGCTGACCTTCTGAGTACCAGGGGAATATCCCGTTTTTATACGCATCGATAACAAGATCAGGCGTTAACCGCTCACTAGCGGTCAGCAGACCATCTGGTTCCGTTAATGCAGTACTGACATCAGGAAATTTGAAATTATTATCTTCTAACCAGATAATTTGTGACATGGTGAATGATGGTTGCTTAAGCTTTATAGGGTGATGATTCTAGCAGTAACTTACCATGATGTTTCATAGCGGAAGCTTCGCGTTGTAAAAAATCATCTATAGCAGCACTGAATTCTGTATTGGCAATCCAATGGGCGGAATGTGTTTTAGTCGGCATGAAACCACGCCATATCTTATGTTCACCTTGTGCGCCTGGTTCAAACACTTGAAGCTGGTTTTCTATGCAGTACTCTATACCTGCGTAATAGCAGACTTCAAAGTGTAGGCTATCGTAGTTATCACTACAGCCCCAGTGTCTGCCATAGAGCGTGTCCTTGCCTTTAAAGCAGATAGCTGCCGCAACGATTCTATGTTCATGATAGGCGAATACCGCATGAAGTTTATGTGCAACGGCTTTGAAAAAATCGATTGTCAGTGTCGGTGTACCAGATTTTTTCATGAAGGTTACGTGGTAGAAAGCGTATAACAACTCCCATTGTTCTTCACTGAGGTTCAAGCCTTCTACGACTGATATCTGTATATTATCTTCAGCAACTTTTCTTCGTTCGCGTTTTATATTCTTGCGTCGTTTTGAATTGAGTTGTGTAAGAAATTCATCGAACGACTTATAGTTGTTGTTAAACCAGTGAAACTGATAATCGAAACGCTGCATCAGACCCGCTTCAGTGAGGATTTTTATATCATCACTCTCACAAAATAAAAAATGTGCCGAAGATAAATTATTTTTTTCTGCGTGTGCGATCAAAGCATTCACCAATCCTTTTTTAATCGCATCAGTGCTTATTAACTGTCCTTCTTTGTCTTCGTAGTTAGACTGCGCAAGTAATCGAGGTCCTTGTGCCGGTGTGAACGGAATTGATGTTACAAGTTTAGGGTAGTATTCCAGTCCGTTCTTTTGGTAAGCATCGGCCCATGCCCAGTCAAAAACAAATTCACCGTAGGAATTGTCTTTTAGATAGGCTGGGCAGGCGCCGATGAGGGTTTCATCATCATAGAGCAGACAATGTTGCGGAAGCCAGCCCCAGCTTTTTAAGCAGTCGTGCTGTTCTAGCGCGAGAAGAAAATCGTGTTGAATGAAGGGATTGGAATCACCTGCAAGTTTATCCCAGTGTTCAGCTTCTACACTGGCAATGTTATCGGTGATTATTATTTTCATCTTGATGTTTAAAGGGACAGACCGCTGGTCTGTCCCTTTTGTATAAACAGCTTCAACAAATGCCAGGTGTTTAACAGTTGCCCAAGTCTTCGCAGATGATGTCGTCAAGATATCGTTCTGCATCAAGTGCAGCCATACAGCCGGTTCCGGCAGATGTTACCGCTTGGCGGTAAACATGGTCAGTAACATCACCCGCAGCAAATACACCTTCTACACTACATGCTGTGGCATTACCTTTTGTACCACTCTTAACGCTAAGATAACCTTCGTTGATATCGAGTTGGCCTTCAAAAATAGCTGTATTTGGTTTGTGACCGATTGCGATGAATACACCTTGAAGATCAATATCTTTAGTACTGTCATCTTTTACGCTTTTAACACGCATACCAGTAACACCGCTGTCATCACCCAGTACTTCATCAAGAACACTGTCCAGTTCTAGGGTAATGTTTCCATTTTTGGATTTTTCAAACAATTTATCAGATAATATTTTTTCAGAACGGAAAGCATCACGACGGTGAACCACGACAACTTCAGCAGCGATATTTGACAGATACAGTGCTTCTTCAACAGCAGTATTACCACCACCGATGACAGCAACTTTCTGGTTCTTGTAAAAGAAACCATCACAGGTTGCACAGGCTGAAACACCTTTACCCTTAAATGCTTCTTCAGATTCCATGCCCAGGTACATAGCGCTGGCACCAGTTGCAATAATCAACGCATCACAGGTGTATGAGTTGGAATCACCAGTGAGTGTAAACGGACGATTCTTCAGATCAACTTTGTTGATGTGGTCAAATATTATCTCGGTACCAAAACGCTCGGCATGTTTCTGCATGCGTTCCATCAGTTCTGGACCCTGTACGCCTTCATTATCACCAGGCCAGTTATCGACATCAGTAGTGGTGGTGAGTTGGCCGCCCATTTCCATTCCAGTAATAATAACGGGATTAAGATTAGCGCGGGCTGCGTAAACTGCCGCAGTATAACCTGCAGGACCGGAGCCAAGAATTAATAGGCGTGCATGGCGTGTTTCACTCATGATTTTCTCCAACTAGAAACTGATACTAAGAAAAGGATTACTATGTATATTAAGGTTGCGTATATTATCAAATCTTAATGACAATTGTTTTGACTAATAGTTTTGTATGCAAATGAATTATGACTATTTGACGTCTCACTACCGGCTTGAACATAAGTTTACGCGTGCTGTCGAATCATTAACTTAAACTTTTATTAAAAGGATAAATGAGTCTGTATGAAAATAGGAATTCCGCTAGAGATAATGACAGGTGAGGGCCGGGTTGCATTAACACCTGACGCTTGTAAAAACCTTGTAGAAAATGGGCATACGGTCTACTTGCAGTGTGGCGCAGCTGAGATCAGTGGTTATTCTGATCAGGATTATCAGGATGGCGGTGTGGTTATCGTGCAAACAGCTGAGCAATTGTATGAAACCGCACAGTTAATTGTAAAAGTTAAACAACCGTTAGAGCAGGATCTTCAGTACCTTAATAACAAACATATACTATTCAGTTATCTGCATCTGGCGGCCGATATTAGTTTAATTCGCTCATTGTGTACTATAGGCCTGACTGCGATTCCGTTTGAATCTATCGTTGATGATAACGGTTTACTACCATTGTTGGCGCCGATGAGTCAGGTGGCTGGCAGGATATCGGTAATTCGTGGGGCAAGCCTGTTATTTAGAAATCGTGGCGGTAGAGGGGTATTACTGGGTGGCGTAGACGGTGCCGATATAGGTCGTGTAGTGATATTGGGCGCAGGTGTGGCCGGCAGTCATGCCGTTGGTGTGGCTACTGCATTAGGCGCCAAAGTTGATGTGCTTGATCTTAATGAGCAGAGGTTAGATGCATTAAAACAACAGTACCCGGCAATTGAGACTCATCTATCAACTGAAGAGCGTGTTGAAAGCCTATGCGTGCAGGCTGACCTTGTTATTGGCGCAGTCTTACTGGCAGGTAGACGTGCGCCAGTGATATTAAAGCAGTCTGTCGTAAAACAGATGAATCCGGGCAGCGTTATCGTTGATATAGCAATAGACCAGGGTGGCTGTGTTGAAGGTATACAAAGTACCGATAGTGAACAGTTATGTTATTTGCATAATGGCGTCATTCACTCTGCAGTACCAAATATGCCTGCTGCGGTAGCACGTACCGCTTCGCAATCGTTATCATCAGCAGTATTGCCTTATGTGATGGCGCTTGCCAGCTCTGATCCAGAGCAATTACAAGACTCAATATCTCCATTTGCAGGGGCTTTACTGGCGGCAATGGCTGTTCAACATCACAATATTGTTGATAAGATTTTGCAGCAAGAGTTTTCCTCAGAAGGCATCGTGACAGAGGATGCAGATTCTATCGTTTAACCCCTGCTATTTTGACTGGATGAGGGTTATAATCATACATATTCTGCTGGTTAAGCATGTTAAATAAGTATGCTATCTGCAATAAGTATCGAATAGAAATATCCAAATAATAACTATAGAGATTAAGTGATTGGCTCAAGCACGCCGTACAAAAACAACAAAAACATCGGAACAAAGTGCTGTTATCGTGACACAGTTGCAACGGGGACTTCGAGAAGGAGCTATGCTGGTATTGATGGCACTGGCATTGTTTCTGTTTACTGCGCTTGTTACTTACCACGCAGCCGACCCCGGCTGGTCGTTTACTGGCTCAAGAGAGTCTATCCATAACGCGGCAGGTGCTGTAGGCGCCTGGTTTGCTGATGTTCTGTATAACCTGTTCGGTTATTTATCCTATCTTTTTCCCGTTATCATTGCTTATAGTGGCTGGCTGGTCTTGCGCAGCAATCACATCGAAGTTGATGAAGACATTGATTATCATGAAATGAGTGTTCGCTGGGCAGGGTTCTTTGTCACCGTGGCAATGGGGTGTGCCTTAACCAGCATGCATTTTGCAACCGTTGATGGTGTTTTACCGCTAGATGGCGGCGGAATTCTCGGCCGCTGGCTGAGTGACTCAATGGCCGGCGCTATGGGACTGCTAGGTTCTACTTTAATTTTGCTGGCCATCTTTCTTGCTGGCATTACGTTATTTACCGGTATTTCATGGTTTCGAGTCATCGATACAATTGGGTATGCAGGTCTGGTTAGCTATTACTGGATCAGCACCAAAGTTCTCAACATGCTTGAAAACAGGCAGACACAAAAAGCGGGCGATGAGGCCAAACAACAACGCCAGGAAGTCGTTGCCGCCAGTAAGAAAAAACAGGCAGTGCGTGAGGCTACGGGGGCTAAAGAGGTACGTATTGAACCGGTGGTCAAAAAAGTTGAAATTTCTGAGCGCATGGACAGAGAAAAACAGATACAGCTGTTTGAAGCGCCAAGCGACTCGGAACTGCCAGCACTTCGTTTATTAGATCCGCCAAAACCACAAGAAAAAGGTTTTTCTACAGAAGCACTGGAAGCATTATCCCGCTTGGTCGAAATTAAACTGGCTGACTTTGGTATTGAAGTTGTGGTTGTTGCCGTTCACCCAGGCCCAGTTATTACACGATTTGAAATGGAACCTGCTGCTGGTGTAAAAGCCAGCAAAATTACCGCTTTATCTAAAGATCTGGCACGATCATTATCGGTGCCTAGCGTACTTGTGGTCGAAGTTATCCCCGGTAAAACCTGTGTTGGCCTGGAAATTCCCAATGAGCATCGTGAGATTGTGTCATTAAGTGAAATTTTGATGTCCAAGCAATACGACAAATCTGCCTCACCGCTAACTTTGGGGTTAGGTAAAGATATCGCTGGGCATCCCGTGGTTGCAGACCTAGGCAAGATGCCTCATCTATTGGTCGCGGGTACCACAGGCTCGGGTAAATCTGTTTGTGTTAATGCGCTATTGATCAGTCTGTTATATAAAGCAAAACCCGATGAAGTTCGTTTGATTTTGATCGATCCAAAAATGCTGGAATTAAACGTATATGAAGGCATTGCACATTTATTGACACCCGTTGTTACTGACATGAAAGAAGCGGCAAATGCACTGCGTTGGTGTGTCGGTGAAATGGAGAGTCGCTATGAATTAATGTCCGGTTTGGGTGTCAGAAATATTGCTGGCTATAACCGTAAGGTTAAAGAGGCAATCGAGGCAGGTGAGCCACTGGAAGACCCGACGTTTAATCCGGATACGCATGCGCCGGGTGCACAGCCGCAAAAATTACAACCGCTGCCGTATATTGTTGTCGTGGTTGATGAATTCGCTGATCTGTTTATGGTGGTCGGCAAGAAGATTGAAGAATTGATCGCACGGATAACACAGAAGGCAAGGGCCGCTGGCATACACTTGATACTGGCAACTCAGCGACCTTCGGTTGATGTGGTCACCGGTTTAATTAAGTCGAATATTCCGACACGTATTGCATTTCAGGTTTCATCACGAGTGGATTCGCGGACTATTCTGGATCAGATGGGCGCAGAAAATCTTCTTGGTCATGGTGATATGTTGTACATGGAAGCGGGTAGCGGTCTGCCAGTTCGTATACATGGTGCCTTTGTTGATGACCATGAAGTACACCGTGTGGTTGCATTCCTTAAGGAGCAAAATGGGCCGGACTACATCGAAGAAATTACCCAGGAGAACAGTACTGTTTTACCAGGAGAAAAACCTGCAGGCAGTGGTGATGATGTCGATGCATTATATGATGAAGCGGTAGCCATCGTAACGCAAACACGTAAAGCATCCATTTCTTATGTGCAGCGAAGATTAAAAATCGGCTATAACCGTGCAGCCAGAATGATAGAAGAGATGGAGGCGTCGGGTGTAGTTACTGCCATGCAATCCAATGGCTCCCGAGAAGTGTTGGCGCCATCACCACCACCTGAATGACAATGAATAGTGAATAATGAATAATGAATAATGGAAACATATATACAAAAATATTAAATTATTTATTAAAGGTTTTTTTAATCTTATTTGGTTTTACTGCGAGTGCACTAGCTGAAAATAATAAATTATCAACTGGTGAAACTTACCTGCAAAACTTTTTAGTGAACACGAAAACATTTGAAGCTGAATTCCAACAGACTTTACGTGCCTATGACGGTGAAGTATTACAGCAGACAGAGGGTAAGTTTTACCTGAATCGTCCTGGAAAGTTTCGCTGGAATTATAAATCACCATACGAACAGATTATTGTTTCGGATGGTGAACGTATCTGGATCTACGATGTTGATTTAGCGCAGGTGACTGTGCAAAAGCAGGCATCTGGATTACCTGCGACACCGATGGCCTTGCTGGAAGACAGTAGCAAACTTTACAAAAACTTTATTGTCTCGCCTCTTGATGAGCACGATGGTGTTTTTCGATTAAAGTTATTAAGTAAAACTAAAGAGTCAGATTTTGGTGCGATAGTTGTTGGCCTGGATGCTAAAGGTCTGCGTTTTATGCAATTGCATGACCAGTTTGAACAGGTAACAGATATAGTTTTTTCTGAAAGTCAGACAAATAAAGATCTTGCTAAAGAAATATTTGAATTTGTTCCTCCTGAAGGTGTTGATGTCTTTGGTGGTTAACGCCATTTTGGTCATGAATAACAATTGTCACTAAGTAATCATGAGCGCCGAATTATTTCCAGTTGAAAAGAACCAATCGTACCGACCACTTGCTGATCGTATGCGACCTGCAACGTTGTCTGCTTACATTGGACAGGACCACATTGTCGGTCAGGGAAAAACACTAACTCAGGCAATAGAAAATCAAACGTTACACTCGATGGTTTTCTGGGGTCCGCCAGGAACCGGTAAAACTACACTGGCAAAAATAATTGCTAATTCTGTACAGGCACATTTCATTAGCTTATCTGCAGTTCTTTCAGGTGTAAAAGACATACGTGAAGCAATCGCGCAAGCTAAACAATGGCAGCAACAAGGTGAATCTACAATCCTGTTTGTCGATGAAGTTCATCGCTTTAACAAATCACAACAAGATGCATTTCTGCCCTATGTTGAGGATGGCACAATTTTTTTTATAGGTGCGACGACAGAAAATCCATCGTTTGAACTAAATAACGCTTTATTGTCTCGCGTAAAGACTTATGTTTTGAAGTCTTTGACTATCGAGGATTTAAAAACTGTTATTAGAAATGCATTATCTGAAGATGAATTTTTAAGTTCACTAAACATAGAGCTAGAAGAGGATTCGCTCGAGTTATTGGCACACGTAGCTGATGGTGACGCGAGAAGGGCTCTTAACTTTCTCGAGATATCTTGTGATCTGGCTGAGCCTAATCCAAATTCAGATCTAGATTCAGATTCAAATAAAACTAAGAAAAGAGTTATAAATAAAACCATCGTTCAGGATGTAACTTCGCAAAGTATTCGTCGTTTTGATAAAGGCGGCGATATGTTTTATGAGCAGATATCAGCACTGCATAAATCTGTACGCGGTAGCAATCCAGATGCATCGTTGTACTGGTTTTGCAGGATGATAGATGGTGGCTGTGACCCGCTATATATTGCTCGACGTGTGGTACGCATGGCTTCTGAAGATATCGGTAATGCTGATCCGCGTGGTTTGCAGCTTTCCCTGGATGCATGGCAAACCTATGAACGATTAGGCAGCCCGGAAGGTGAGTTGGCTATCGCTCAGGCAATTGTCTATCTGGCGAGCACTGCTAAAAGCAATGCTGTTTATTTTGCGTATAAAGAAGCGATGTCTGATGCCAGAAACTCTGCATCACTCGAAGTGCCAGAGCATCTGAGAAATGCACCAACAAAATTTATGAAAGAGTTGGGTTACGGAAAAGATTATCGTTATGCTCATGATGAAGAAGAGGCATTTGCCGCAGGTGAAACTTATTTTCCTGATGAGATGGGAGAAAAAGAATATTATCAGCCAGTAGATCGTGGTTTAGAGTTGAAGATTAAACAAAAATTAGACCGTCTACGACAATTAAATACACAGTCTAAAACGTAAATAATTTTGTTATATCCCGAGTTGGCGAGCTTTAACCTATATGTTTAGAATGTGTCAAAATACCGCTCGTCGAAAATGTTGAACTTCTGACACTATGTGAATTATTTTTAACTATACTGATACGGTAACAACAACGACCAATGTAAGACGATGAACCGAAATCAGGACAGAGCCACAGCAGATGGATATTGCATTCAGGTATTGATAATCAATGGCGAAGTGCAGGAATATCTCTCACAAAAATCTTTTTATATAGAAAATATTGGTAAAGGCGGGTTCCGATTTATATCAGAAGAAAAATTCGATCTAGAAGACAGAGTGCAGGTGCTATTATGTTTTCCTGATAATCATTCTCAGGAGGTGCTAGGCCGGATCTGTTACACCGATAATCTGGGCGACAATAAATTTGCTTACGGATTCAGCGTTATTGATGGTTTTTATTCTCTTCTTGCATCCGTTGGATAAAGAGCTGTAAATCAGATTATTTCAACTGATTCCCAATTCAAAATCTCTAGTCAATTTACTACGGTAAGTAATTAACTTATATTTTTAAACTTAATCCTGTGCGGATTAAGAACGGCGTCTTCGCCAAGGCGCTTAACACGATCAGCCTCATAGTCGCTATAATTACCTTCATACCAGGTCGTCTTGCTTTCGCCTTCAAATGCGAGGATATGTGTTGCTATACGATCAAGGAACCAGCGATCATGTGAGATCACCACAACACAACCCGGGAAGTTTAGTATTGCTTCTTCCAGGGCACGTAAGGTTTCTACGTCGAGATCATTGGTCGGTTCATCGAGTAATAATAGATTGCCACCACTTTTTAATAGTTTAGCTAGATGTAGTCGATTACGTTCGCCACCTGATAGATCTTTGATGTATTTCTGCTGGTCTTCACCTTTGAAGTTAAACCGGCTGACGTAACCTCTGGACGGAATGGTGTAATTGCCTATAGTGATGTTGTCCAAGCCGTCTGAAATTTCATCCCATACCGTTTTGTCATCACTAAGGTCGTCACGCGATTGGTCAACATAGGCTATCTGTACAGTTTCACCGACTTTAAATTCACCTGTATCTGGTTTTTCTTCACCGGTTATCAAGCGGAAGAGTGTGGTCTTACCCGCACCGTTTGCACCGATGATACCGACGATGCCTCCACGAGGGAGGTTAAAGCTTAAATTTTCGTAGAGTAATTTATTACCAAATTTCTTGCTGATATTCGTCGCTTCGATAACCAGCTCGCCAAGGCGAGGTCCGGGTGGAATATAAAGTGATTGGGTTTCGGAGCGTTTCTGAAAATCAGCAGATGACAGTTCTTCGAAGCGTTGCATGCGTGCTTTGCTTTTTGCCTGACGCGCTTTGGGGTTAGAACGAACCCATTCCAATTCTGCTTTTATTGTTTTCTGACGGCCGGCCTCTTTTTTCTCTTCGACAGCCAGGCGCTGATCTTTTTGTTCTAACCAGGATGAGTAATTACCTTCCCAGGGAATGCCACGGCCTCGATCTAGTTCTAATATCCAGCCGGCTACATTATCGAGGAAGTAACGATCATGCGTAACGGCGACTACAGTGCCCGTGTATTCTTTTAGGAAACGTTCTAGCCAGGCAACGGACTCGGCATCAAGATGATTGGTCGGTTCGTCAAGAATCAGCATTTCTGGTGAAGATAAGAGCAATCGACACAATGCCACTCGGCGTCGTTCACCACCAGAAAGTGTTTTTACATCAGCATCCCAAGGTGGCAGGCGCAGGGCATCTGCGGCAATCTCAAGTTTATTTTCCAGATTATGGGCATCAGCTGCTTGAATAATATTTTCGAGTTTAGCCTGTTCACTGGCAAGCGCATCAAAATCGGCATCGGGTTCTGCATACGCTGCATAAACTTCATCAAGACGTTTTTGGGTGTCGATTATTACACTTAACCCTTCTTCGACATTACCACGCACGTCTTTATTTTCATCTAGCTGAGGTTCTTGCTGCAGATAACCAATGCGAAGATCAGTTGCTGGCCTGGCCTCTCCGATAAAATCAGTATCGGTACCAGCCATAATACGCAGCAGCGTAGATTTACCAGAACCGTTGTAACCTAGTACACCAATCTTTGCACCTGGAAAAAAATTTAAACTGATGTCTTCGAGAATGACTTTTTTGGGTGGCACGACTTTGCCAACGCCGTTCATGGTAAATACGTATTGAGCCATAGATATTAACTGAGTAATGAATAAAAAAAGAGAAGTATACGCGTTTAAGATGACATATATAACTTCATTAACAGCATACTTGTTTACTTCGATGTTTTGTCTATAGATGTTGATGGTGACGGTATATTGGGTACAGCGTTGACTGTAGGCTCGAATACTGGCATGACACAATTTTTTGAAGGTATTGCAACAATCAGTGCAATCTGTTTCGGTGATTTGAATCACCCTAACAAATGTACTTATGCCCCAGAGCCACTTCCACCTGCTGTACCAGTTCCTGCTGCTGTATGGTTATTTGGTTCTGGTTTGATCGGTCTGGTTGGTGTTGCCAGACGTAAATCATAAACGTTAAGGATAGAAGCTAAGGATAGAAGCTAAGGATAGAGGCTAATGACAGATGCTAAGGATAGTTTTCACGGATAGAAATAAAGCTAATTAATAGGCTTTTGTAAAAAAACCTCCTGTATTTTCAGGAGGTTTTTTTTATGTCTGTATCATTTGTTATGTTGACAGTGAGGCTTTAAATTGAGCGCAGAATTTTTTCGCATTGTTCAATGTATGCTTTTCTGCCAAATAAAAATTGCCACCTAGATCCGCCGCATTGTTTCCATAATACCGCTGAGCGAATACCAGCAAGTAATAGCGCTCTAATCTTATTTGCATTGTTATCATTGCTTAAGTATATCTGTTCACCATTAACAATAATTTTTGGCCCCAGGGTGCTGATATTATCTTTATAGATTTGCCCTAATTTTGCGTACGTGTTCTCATGGTTGAGTGCAAAAAAATCAAATTGTGATTCAATCTTATTTAAGCGTTTACTTATTTCTTCTAAAACATGCTTCTTTCCAGAAAGTTTCCTCTCCAACATGACTAATGAGATGACATATTTAGTTATGTCGATATCTTGAGATGATTTATCACTCAGGTGTAGCTGTAATAATTTCAAGCCATGACTTACGCCAGCAACACTGCCATATACATCGTCGACATTGTCTGCGTCAAATCGGAATAGTGTTTCAATGCTTGCTTCAACCTGTGCATTGTTTGCCTTACCTTCATTAGCGATCTGTTTTACTAATGAGGCGGCTTGATATATACCTGCCAGAGAGAGCGTCTGGTCGTGTTTTGTATGTTGCATATATTAAAAATTTTTTTCTAAGATTATTGATTATACATCTTATCTATAACGCCGCCGCCTAGACAGACTTCATCTTTATAAAAAACAATTGATTGTCCCGGTGTTATTGCCCGTTGTGACTCGTCGAAATGAATTCTATAGTTATCGCTATCAATTTTATCTAATTCACATGTCTGGTCACTTTGCCTGTAGCGTATTTTTGCGGTGAGGTCTTTGAATGTTGTGATGTCAGTGCTGTCACCTTTTTCAATCCAGTTAATCTGACTGGCTTCAAGTGTGTTATGGAACATAGCAGGGTGGTTATGCCCTTGTGCAACTTTTAATACATTTTTGATTAGGTCTTTTCCTACAACATACCATGGTTCTTCTTCACTTTCTTTGAGTCCGCCGATACCCAGACCTTTGCGTTGACCTAATGTGTAATACATTAAACCATTGTGTTTGCCAATTATATCGCCATCAACGGTTTTAATTTCACCTGGTTTTGCCGGTAAAAATTTTTCCAGAAATGTGCTGAAGCGTCGTTCACCGATAAAACATATACCAGTGCTATCTTTTTTGTCATGGGTGATTAGATTGTTTTCTTTTGCTAGTTCACGTATCGCGGGCTTGTCGTATTCACCAATTGGGAAAATGGCGTGAGACAGTTGGTGTTGATTTAAAGCGTGTAAAAAATAACTTTGATCTTTATTACTGTCTTTACCGCGTAACAGTTGTGTTTTTTTGTTATGTTCTCTGGTGCGTGCATAATGACCAGTTGCAATTTTTTCTGCTCCGAGTGATTGCGCATGCTCCAGAAAGGCGCGAAATTTTATCTCTTTGTTGCAGAGGATGTCCGGGTTCGGTGTTCGGCCTGCACTGTACTCATCAAGAAAATGTTGAAAAACACGATCCCAGTATTCGCTGGAAAAGTTAATGCTGTGCAGTTTTATATCAAGTGTGTCACAGATGTTTTCTGCATCTTTCAGGTCAATGGCGGCGGCGCAATAATCTTCGTCATCATCTTCCTCCCAGTTTTTCATGAACAGGCCTTCGACCTCAAAACCCTGTTCGATCAGGAGCAGGGCGGCGACAGAAGAATCGACACCGCCTGACATACCAACGATGATTTTTTGTTTGCTCATCTGATTTATCTAAGGAACATTAATCAGCATATCAAGCGGGTAACGCTTGCCGGCCAGGTAATCATCGATGCAATTGAGTACCATCGGGCTGCGCAGTTTAAGTTCGCCCTGTATTAGTTCATCACGCGTTTTCCATGAAGCGTTCAAGATGCCGTCATCGAGTGGCTGTTGTGCATCATGGTTTTTGCAGCTGCCACAGACGGCGACACGCAGGAAGGTCTCACTGTTGTCAGGGTGTTTCCACAGATAGATGCCGGTGACGGCTTGCGGAACAAATTGCCAGGCTGACTCTTCCTGTGTTTCCCGGATGACAGCGTCGATCAGGCCCTCATCAGGATCCAGGTGGCCTGCAGGCTGGTTGAATAAATGTTCACCGCGTATCAGCTCCTCGACCATGAGAAATTTATTGTCGCGTTCGATGATAGCAGCGACGGTGGCATGTGGTTTCCAGATCATAGGATTTGCGAATAGCCTGTTATTTTTTTAAGTGAGGTTTATGTTTGCGCCGGTGT
>JAUVDN010000082.1 GCA_030595325.1 Gammaproteobacteria bacterium
ATTATGGCCCCGAAGGGGTGAGGCACACGAAGTGCCGAATAACGCGCATGTAGCGTGCGCCTTGGCACATAGAAGCACAAAAATATTAAGTAAAACGACAATCTTAGATTTATAGAGAGGTGGCCGAGTGGTTGAAGGCGCTCGCCTGGAAAGCGTGTAAACCGAAAGGTTTCGTGGGTTCGAATCCCATCCTCTCTGCCATATTAATAATATAACCATTTGAAATTATTAGTTATTAATAAATAAATGCAAACACTATATACGCCTGTATATACAACTCTACATATTTAAAACAACGAATGACCGACTCATCACGACTACATGACCTCTTAAAAGCCATAGTTAGAGAAACCACAAATGATGGAGAGCCCTCTCAGGTGGAATTTGTAATGAAGATTCTAGATGGAGCAAAGCAAACTCCGGGTGTTGATTCCAGCGGTAGTAAAAGTGTAATCCAACCCTACATCAATGAACTGCAAATACACTTGGATAAACACCAATTAAAAGACAATAAATAACTAGTCATTGATGCTGTTTGAACAATACTACCCAGATGCGCTTACTACGACTGTAACTCAAAGATATCATGCGCATATTGCTTACAGGAGAGAATTGGACAGTAAGTTAGGTAAGGTGTTATCACCGAGCATACATCCATCGACTGAGCAGCCTAGACGGGATTCTTATTTTACTAGTTGCTTAAGATATTTTTTTGTATGTATTGAATCCTTTAAACCTTGGATTATTCTTTCAAGCAAGGCGTCATCTATAGGGTCTTTAGGTATCATGCGACCTGATTCAACCTGACCTATTAGGTGTTTTTCCGAATCAATCCTAGCTCGACTATAAGTTACATAACTATCATGCATAATGAACGGGTGACAGCTCGCTGGTAAGACACAGGTATCGTCGTAGTTAACGCCTTCGTGAATACTGGTGACGTTTACGGATATACACGAGTTAGCAACATATCCTTCAAAGTCTGAGGATTTAATTAAGATAATAAAGAGATGATTACTGGGACCTGATGGCACCAATAGAGTCCCGCCAGCAATACCTTCCCAATCAGCCAAGTAACTTAAACCGCAATGCTTAGCTGGTTATCTAGATTGCTTTGTTCTTTAATTCGTTGGCTGATTTGTGCTGCCACTTCAGGAGAATACCCTACGTTTTTAAGTAGTCGCTCATAAGGAATTGGTACTGATGTATAGCCAGGATCTTCCCATTCGCCACAATTATCATGCGTAAATTCACGAATTTCATAATGACCCATTGAGCCATATTTATCATAGATAGATTCAAGGATACTTACATCAGCTTCACTTAATTCGAGAAGCTTTTCTACTGGATTCTCTTCATTTTTTAATGACACGCAATGGTCGGCCCTATCACTAATCCAGTCATCCCATCCGCCGTCCTGCGAATCTATATTGTCATTTATGTGGTCGTATGTAATAGATAAAACAGGGCCGTGTTTCATTGAAACCAGAGTATCGCCAATAATAGGCTCGCCATACTGCTCTAATGAAGCACGCTCAGCTAAATACATAAGCTTCATCAACTTAAGTATTTTTAGCGTCCCACCTTCACGGTAAACAAAGTATGCGGCTACTTGCGCTGCAATTTTCTCGTTATACATCATATGTAGAGCATAGCATTAGTAAGCAATTATTTACATATCACCTATTTAATAACTGATAAGCGGTATAAAACACTATACAAAGCCTTACATAGATGGGGAACGTCGCTCACAGGACAATACAGGAGGCCGATTATCTGAGTTACAGGCAATTAGTGGCAACTTCTGGAAGCATGGACAATTCAGGATAGCCCTGATTCCATCCTTTCAAGTAACTCTTCACGATAAACCTTCACTTCCTTAGGTGCAGAGAGGATGATTTCGATGAGAGTCCCGTTCGAAAAAATTGTCTGGAGCAATTTTTATTTGCTACATCCATGTAGCTCACCCTTCGGGTATCACATAAAACGTGATATTCAAAATTGATTCATCAATTTTAGTCATGAGTCATGTCTTTTTACGACGAGCCCGCAGGGTCAGGTACAAGGATGTACCTGATAATCCCTTAAGTAAGAATCACTGCCCAGAAGGCACCCTCTCCATTATTTCCAATAGCTCTTCAGCATTAGCCACTTTCTTTTTCAAGTCTGCAATCATATCAATAATGACCTCAGCACTGTGCGAGTCGATATAGGTTTTACCGGTTGATTCTGTATTGATCGCTTTTATATTTATTGCTGCTAAAACAGGCTTATTCATTATTTCATTCCTTGTAAATTAAAAAAACGTCCTGGGGGGAGTCCTTCCCCGGGACGCTTCAACATAAAATCCATCTATTAATTACAGACAATTCTTAGTCAGTAAAGCTATTTTATTCTTAGATACATTCTATGTATGTAAGGATTTTCTGATGTCTATATCAGATATTTCTGCTTTTACGTTAAATCATTAAAAGGGATTCACTCTCAGGTATCAGCCAGCCATTTGATTCAGCAAACACTGTACAATGTGAAAGCATCATTAACACTGTTTCAAAATAAACCACTCCAGAATGAATTCAACTCAACTCAGTACTCTGCTCAGTGATGACAAGAACAGCGTCTGGCACCCATACAGTTCGACCCACTCAGACACCCCTGTATTTGCAGTTAAATCGGCCAAAGGCGTTTATCTAACACTGGAAGATGGTCGCCAACTCATCGATGGTATGTCTTCATGGTGGTGTGCTATCCACGGTTATAATGTACCTGAATTAAACGATGCCATTACCCAGCAACTCGACTCCATGGCTCATGTCATGTTCGGCGGCCTCACTCACGAACCCGCTGTTAAACTTTGTAAAAAACTGGTCGAAATTACTCCTGCTGGCCTTGATAGTGTTTTTCTAGCAGATTCTGGTTCTGTAGCTGTCGAAATCGCCATGAAAATGGCAATTCAGTACTGGCAGGCTCTTGGACAATCAAGCAGCCAGCAGAGCAAATTGTGTAACAAGCAAAAATTTATCAGCTTAAGAAATGGTTATCACGGTGATACCTTTGGCGCCATGTCTGTTTGTGACCCGGTTACCGGCATGCACACCTTATTTAGTGGCATTCTGGCAAAGAACTATTTTGTCGCCTCACCGGCTTGCCGCTTTGGCGAACCCTGCCTGGAAGAACAGCTGGAAGAATTAAAACGTATCTTAGAGACCAATCATGAACTAATTGCCGCACTTATCCTCGAACCAATAGTGCAAGGCGCCGGTGGTATGAAGTTTTATTCTATTGATTATCTAGTACAGGCTAAAAATTTATGCAAGCAATTTGATGTACTGTTAATTGCTGATGAGATTGCGACCGGTTTTGGTCGTAGCGGGAAAATGTTTGGCTGTGAACACGCTAATATTTCACCGGACATCATGTGTGTTGGAAAATCACTGACTGGTGGCTATATGACATTAGCAGCCACTTTATGTTCACGGAAGATAAGCGACACGATAAGTGACAACCCGCCTCACACTTTCATGCACGGTCCTACATTTATGGCCAATCCACTCGCCTGTAGTGTTGCACTTGAAAACATCAATTTATTGATGACATCACCCTGGCAGGAAAATGTTAAACGTATTGAGCAGAGATTAAAAAATGAACTGGAAAAATGCAGAGAGTTAGCGACTGTTGACGATGTTCGCGTATTAGGCGCAATAGGTGTGGTCGAGCTAAAAGAAGCCGTTGATATGCCATCAATTCAACAGGCCTTTGTCGATGCTGGCGTCTGGATTCGCCCCTTTGGCAAGCTAGTCTATCTCATGCCTGCATATATCATTACAAATGAGCAATTGAAAAAACTGACTGATGCAATTTTCGATGTGCTTAAAGATGACCCTAAACATGGAAAACACTAATAATTTCCTATAATCTTATCATTGTAAAAACATAGTAATTTAATGAATAAACATGCATTTCGTTATTTAGGACTGTAATTATCGAAGCTAATAAGTCGCTTTGCCGCCCCCTATTTTTATCGCTCGCAGTAATTATCGCGAGCATAGTCTTTATTTTTAATTACCTGCCAAAGCTCAGTAGTGATTCCCTGCTCGAACAGATTAAAAATGATGGACGTATCGTTATTGTGACAAGAAATAGTCCGACGACTTATTATGAAGATGTTGATGGGCCAGCCGGTATGGAATATGAAATGGCCAAAATGTTTGCAAACGAACTCGGTGTTGAACTGACACTGATGATTCCTGATTCATTTAATGATTTGCTGGATTCTATTTCAAACAATACTATACATATCGCAGCAGCGGGTTTAACCAGAACCAAAGACCGTGAAAAGATTTTTCGATTTGGCCCTGCTTATCAGGAAATTACAGAGCAGCTGGTTTACAACTCCGCCAATAGGCGACCAAGATCTTTTTCTAAACTTGACGGTACACTTGAAGTTGTTACTAAATCAAGCCATGAGGAACGTCTCATCTATTTACAAGAAACAAACCCTGACCTCAGCTGGAAGTCAAACAGTGAGCTTGAAAGTGAAGAATTATTACAGATGGTTTCTGACAATATCATCGAATACACTATAGCCGATTCCAATGAACTATCTTTAAACCAACGGTTTTTGATTAATCTGCGCGTAGCTTTCGACATCAGTAAGCCACAATCACTGGCCTGGGCAATGCCAAAAACAGATGACAACAGTCTGTATCTAGCGGTACAAAAGTTCTTTACAAAGATTAAAAACAACGGTGAATTAACACGCATAATCGAACGTAATTACGGTCATGTAGAAAACTTCGATTATGTTGGCACCAAAATTTTCATGCGTCACATCGAAACCCGTTTGCCTGCTTTCCAGAGCATGTATGAAGCAGAAGCAACAAAGCAAGAGCTGGATTGGCGCATAACGGCCGCCATGGGTTATCAGGAGTCACATTGGGACCCTGACGCTGTTTCACCCACAGGTGTTCGTGGGATAATGATGCTGACACGAAAAACAGCGAAGGATCTGAAAGTTAAAAACCGTCTGGATCCTGAAAGCAGCATCTCAGGTGGTACCCGTTATTACAAACAGACACTTGATCGCATCGATGAAGAAATTTTGATACCGGATAGATACTGGATGGCTATGGCTGCATACAATGTCGGCTTCTATCACTTGCAAGACGCACGTGAAATTACTCGAAAACTTGGCAAAAACCCTAACCGTTGGATAGATGTCAAAGAAGCATTGCCATTACTGGCCAAAAAGAAGTGGTACAAACAGACCCGTTATGGCTATGCCCGTGGCTGGGAACCGGTAAGATATGTCGAAAACATCCGTAGTTATTACGACATTCTTAAATGGGTTGATGACAGCAAATTAAGCACCACACCTGCACCCGAAGAGTTTTTGATAATCCCGAACAGCCTGTAAAAGTACAGGTAAATTTAGGGGTTGCTTGCTTAATTAATGACTTATTGGCTTATTACCCTTTCTGCCGGTAGAAAACACCCGCTGGGTGCTCTACGCGCTCAAGGCCTACATCAGTAGGTATGAACTGATGCAGCCCGGCAAGCATGATACCGCCAGAATACAGCAACTCGGAGAATTGCTTCAATATGCCAGCCTTCACACCGTTAGAATAATAAACCAGTACTTCAGGACAGATAATCAAGTCCATGACACCCATCGACTGGAAATCTTCCGTTAAATCACACTGGCTAAACTGGATTCTCTGACGTATTTTATCTTTAATGATTCTTTCGCTGCCCGCATTCGCCGCGGTTGTGTATAATTTATTGTGATCGGCTCTGATGCCCGATAATTGCTGTGCGTCATAAGTCGCTAACTCAGCCTGTTTTATATTGCTCGGCGTACTGTCAGTTGCGATTAACTTAATATTTTTGCTCTCACCTAACTTATGCTCGTAATCTGCCAGCTCCATAGCAACACCATAAGCTAATTGCCCCTGGCCACAGCCGACGATCCAGATTCGCGCATTATCATTTAACTGCGCAAAGATATATTCATGCAATATTTTTAAAGTAACAAGGTTCAAACCCCAATTAGACTGATACTCAGAAATAACGCTAAGCACGCTACTCTTAATCTCACTCTGTTCACCTTGTAAGCTTTCCGCCAATGATGCCAGGGAATCAAGTTTGTATGCCGTCAGTAACGGCTCAATTCTTTGAACCAGGTGACTACGCTGCGCGTCAGGCACAACCACGCCTAGAACGTTCTGTAACGCTACCAGCAAGGATTCATAATCATCAATATTGTGGGGTGCAGCAGATGGCATATTCAGACCTTCAAACGAATAAAATAAACTCTCATTGAAGCATAGAAGGAATATGACGAACTGCAACACTCGGCGGCATTTGTTAGCACTAAATCACCAATTTTTGGCACTTTACCATCCCCTACTCAGGATTGGGCCACCGGTTTGAACAATTCCCTGCTTTTCAGCTTTTTATTACCCAAATGATGACTGATAACAAAACGCATCAACTGCTTTAATTCAGTGAGGTGCTGCTTGTTCTCAGATAGAGTCTGAAATGATTCCTCAGCCAATGCCAGCAGACAGGCACCGGAAATTGTTGGTAGTGAATTAGACCCACTCGCCATCCCTTTGCTCAATACAGGGCCATGCTCAAGATGATAATCATAAAACGCGTCGGCTCGTAATACTTCACCGGTATCCGCTTCAGCCTGCAAATTTAAACCGAAACCTAATAATTCTAGTAATTTAACTTCAAATTGCCGTAGTGTAATTTCAAGATTTTCAGAATTAAGCTGATAAAGACAATTATGGTAGTGTTCAAATATCGCCTCTTGTACGTCATTTTTGTGCAAAAAATAAACCAGCAACTCATTGATATACATGGCAGACAGCAGTACCTTCCCTTTTAGAGCAGGAGCCTTTAAATCTGCGCGTTCAACACTTTTTAAATAAGGCAGGTTACCTTTGCCCTGCCAGCTGATAACCAGTGGGGTAAAAGGCAATAAATTACCGGCAATTTTTGAACGGGCGCCGCGACAACCTCGCGCCATCAATGACACTCGACCGTGATCTTTTGTTAACACATCCAGAATACTGCTGGTTTCACGATAAGCTCGCTTATGCAGGATATAGGCAATCTGCGTGTTGACGATACTCATTGAGAGCAGTGAATAATGAATAATGAATAATGAATAATATTAAAGCTAAGAACTTTCACTGGACTACTACCAAACAAACCTTAAAATAAAATTAATCATAAAAAAACTATCTCCATGCTTCGCATAACATGAAAAAATTTCATTATTCATTGTTTTATTCGCTATAGCCCAGACCACGCAATGCACGTTCATCATTAGACCAGCCTTCACGTACTTTAACCCAGAGGTTCAAATACACTTTCGAGCCAATCATGGTGCTGATATCTTTACGCGCAATGGTGCCGATACTCTTAAGTCGGGCACCTTTTTTGCCAATGATAATCGCTTTTTGACCATTACTTTCGACATAGATAGTGGCGTAAATACGTACGATATCTTTATCCTTATCTTCTTCGTACTTATCGATGTTTACTGTTGAGGTATAAGGCAGTTCCTGACCTAATTCACGAATTAGTTTTTCACGTATGATTTCAGAGGCTAAAAAACGCATACTGCGATCAGTCACCTGATCGTCTGGATAAAATTTTTCATTCTCCGGCAACAGCGGTGCTATTTTTTTCTCCAGCGCTTCCAGGTTATCACCATTCAATGCTGAAACAGGAATCACCTCTGCAAAGTCACAATGTGACGACAGCTCACTTATCAATGGCAGCAATTCTTTTTTGCTTGCCAGTTTATCGACCTTATTCAACACCAGAACAACAGGACAACTGACTTTTTTCAGTTTATCTACGATGGCCTGATCTTCATCGGTCCACTTTTTCACCTGTACCACAAATACAATAACATCAACGTCATTTAATATTGATGTCGCTGCGCGATTCATGTATTTATTTATAGCCGAGCCACTACGTTGATGAATGCCCGGTGTGTCTACATAGATGGTTTGAACACCCTCCGTAGTTTTTACACCAAGTATCTGATGACGTGTCGTCTGTGGCTTGCGCGAAGTAATACTTAATTTCATACCCAGAATATGATTGAGCAAAGTCGATTTACCCACATTGGGCCTACCAACAATTGCAACATAACCACAGCGATGTGCTTTATTTTTAATGATTGACTCAGTCATCTTGTTTGTGTCCAAAATTTTCCTCAACTAAAGCGATTGCTTTTTGTGCCGCTACCTGTTCTGCTTTGCGCCGACTTTTGCCTTCACCCTTAACGTTAATCTTTAACTTTTCGATTATGCAATTCACATGAAAAACTTGAGCGTGAGCTTTGCCGGTGATATCAGAGACGTCATAAGCAGGTAATGCGTATTTGCGAGACTGCAATAATTCCTGCAACTGTGTCTTCGGATCTTTCAGGCTTTGCAGATCCGTCGGTACGGCTAATCTATAAGCATACAGACGAACGATAAGTTCACGTGCCGCTTCAAAACCACTATCAGAATAAACTGCACCAAGGATACTTTCCACAGCGTCAGCCAATATAGACGGCCGCCTAAAACCGCCGCTTTTAAGTTCACCTGAGCCTAGCTTTATCACATCACCCAGATTCAAATGATTAGCTATCTCAGCCAGCGACTCTTTATTGACAAGGTTTGCGCGTAACCTGCTTAAATCACCTTCTTGTACATCAGGATAAGCTTTAAAAAGCTCATGCGCGATGACAAAATTTAATACACCGTCCCCTAAGAACTCCAGTCGTTCATTATTTTTTGATGAAAAACTACGGTGCGTTAGAGCCTCATCCAATAATTCGATATTGTTGAATGAGTACTCTAATTTTTCTAATAATGTATCGATGGCATTAGACTGCGCCATAATTGATAGACTCGGTGAAATATCCGATTTGAAAATTAACGTGAAGTTATCCTGACTTCATGCTCAAATTTAATAATGTATTCAAGGTTACCTACCAATGTACCACGCGGTTCATAGTCAACAGTAACAATAATTTCACCACGTGCTTTTTTAACTTTGACTATATCCTCTAAACCGTAGACGCTATTAATTCTCATACGCTTCAAAATAATAGCTTTTACTTCTTTCGCCGTCTTATTTTTCACTGATGGATCTTCTGGCAACTTTTCTATAATATTTTTAATTGTTGAGTCAGTCATATATGCGGGAAAGATATTCATCACCAGAACAAGTTGGAACAATATGAAGCCAACGACTATCATCATACCAAGCATGGTCATACCATTTTGCTTCAATAGACTGTTCGACATAGATTTTTTCATTATACGATTCATTGCCAGACTCTCCTGCTTACTTAATAAAATTACCAACTCGATCCATATGCCATTCATCACTATAGTGCATCCAGATCATAAATGCTTTACCGACTAAATTACTTTCAGGCACTGGGCCCCATACACGACTATCATTACTGTTATCTCGATTATCTCCCATCACAAAATAGCTTGCTTCAGGAACGATGTACTCACCTTGTAGGTTATTGGGCCTTGCCGGCAGTAGTAACATCGAGTGCTCACCTTCTTTTAGCTTCTCGATGTACTCGTTAGCAAATGTTTGCCCAGGGCCTTTGTATTGCCCGACAAATTCTCTATCGACCGGCTTGCCGTTTACGTAAAGCACTTTGTTGTAATAGGCAATGTGATCACCCGGCAAACCAATGACGCGTTTAATATAATCCAGGCTGGGGTCACGTGGGTAACGAAATACAACAACATCTCCACGTTCTGGGCTATCGAGCTCAACAAGCTTGAAATTTATAATAGGAACCTTTACGCCGTATGCAAATTTATTCACCAGAATAAAATCACCAATATACAACGATGGCAACATCGAACCCGATGGAATTCGAAATGGCTCGACGATAAATCCACGTAATAAAAAGACAATCAATAACACAGGGAAAAAAGATTTAGAATATTCAACAATTATAGGCTCGTTACCTTTACGGCTAATCTCGACACCCTGATGTATCTGCGTAGAGTTATGAATAACTTTGCTACGTCTTGGTTTTAGCAACCAGATTTCAACTAGCCAAACGATGCCAGTAAATACTACTGCTACAAATAAATAAAAAGAAAAATCTAAAATCATTAGTCGTACACTATAAAATAAATATTAAAAGTTTAGGTGCTTATCATTAATATTCCAGCATTATTAATAATCCACCAAAATTGCTTGCTACTATAAACTTATGCTCAGCTGTTAACTATCAACCTTCAGCACAGCTAAAAATGCTTCCTGCGGTATTTCAACCTTACCGAATTGCTTCATGCGCTTTTTACCCTTCTTCTGCTTTTCAAGCAGTTTACGCTTACGGGAGACATCACCGCCATAACATTTGGCCGTCACGTTTTTTCGCAGCGCCTTAACGGTGCTGCGCGCGATGATACTGCGCCCTATCGCTGCCTGTATAGCAATATCAAACATTTGACGAGGGATTAATTCACGCATTTTATCAACGACATCACGCCCACGTCGGATACTGTTGGCACGATGCGCAATAATCGACAACGCATCAACTCGTTCATTATTGATAAGGATATCAACCTTAACCAGATCAGCATCCTGAAAACGATCAAATTCGTAGTCAAATGAAGCATAACCACGGCTAACTGATTTTAACCGATCAAA
Organism: Gammaproteobacteria bacterium; assembly: GCA_030595325.1. Lineage (GTDB taxonomy): Bacteria > Pseudomonadota > Gammaproteobacteria > SZUA-229 > SZUA-229. The sequence goes on from JAUVDN010000082.1 coordinate 10,705, forward strand.
GAAATCGAGCACTACTTCACTCAGTGGCATCTCATAGACCAGCGAGACCTGACTTCCCATGTATTGCATGTTTAATTGTACACCACGTTTATCTACACACAGTGTTATCACGTTACCGACGTATTCTTGCGGCACCAGAATATTTGTTTTTATTATCGG
>JAUVDN010000118.1 GCA_030595325.1 Gammaproteobacteria bacterium
AGGACACGGAGGTCACAGAGGTTTTTTATTGTTAACCGCGCCGCAGGCGCGTTTAACAATAATAAGGCTTTCCTCTGTGACCTCCGTGTCCTCTGTGGTGAGTAGCTTTTAAAGTTTTTGACTTTGTCAGCTATGACTCAATAACGGAATAAATAGCAAAATATAACGGATTGCGTTACATAACGTTTAACGTTATAGTTAAATCATGGCCTGCCAGCACCCCGGAAAAGCACTGTTACAACAATATCTGGAACCCCAGAAACTCAGCCAGAACAAACTCGCGCGCGCGATAAAAGTTCCACCTAGGCGAATCAACGAAATAATTCATGAAAAACGAGGTATTACTGCCGATACTGCCGTCAGGTTAGCAATCTATTTTGGCGGTAGCGCCAGCTACTGGATGCACCTGCAGGCAGAGTTTGAGATAGAAAAAATCAGGCACAACATCAATATTCAGCTCAGCACGATACAGCCATATTTAGACATAATACCCACTCAAACTGAAGCACCCAAACAGATAAAACCTAAACCGATTAGCAACGTTAAAAAACGCATCATGCGATAAGGCCGCAATGAAAAGAAAAGATAAACTACCCACCACTAGCAACCCATGGAAACTACAGTCCAGCAAAATGGTCTTTGAGAATCCCTGGTTATCACTGCATGAAGACGAAGTCATCAACCCGGGTGGCGGATTATCACATTACGGAAAAATAAGCTTTAAAAATTTAGCCATCGGTATTATCCCTCTCGATGAAAACAATAATACCTGGCTGGTCGGACAATATCGCTACGTACCCGACTGCTATTCCTGGGAGATTCCTATGGGCGGCGGGCCATTGAACATCGACCCACTGGATTCAGCGAAACGAGAACTTAAAGAAGAAACCGGCTTAATCGCAACTGAGTGGCAAGAGCTGATGAGATTACACACATCCAATTCCGTAACGGACGAACGCGGTCTCATCTATGTTGCTCGAGGCCTGACTCAGGGCGAAACCGAATTTGAGGAAACTGAAGACTTACTTATTCAGAAATTACCACTGGACGAAGCCATCGAACGCGTTTTGAGCGGTGAGATAACTGACGCAATTAGCGTGGCAGGCCTGCTAAAACTTAAGCACCTGCTTTAGAGCTATACTGCAAACTGCTTATCTAGCATCTGATTAATTTCTGTTGACTCATATAACCATTCAACAGAGCCATCATCTGAAGTAATTTTCAGGCATGGCACCTGATATTTACCACCGTCATTAATCAATTCCTGATTCCAGTTTGGGTCATTACGTGCGTCTCGTGTTTCGATGTTTAAAGACAGACGACGAATCTGACGACGTGTCTTTACACAGAAAGGGCATTGTTGAAATTGATACAAGGCCATTTTACCTGTTTGCGCATCAACTTCTTTTTGCACTTCAGCTGCACGCTCGACTTGCTTGGGGCGCGTTGCCCAGTCGATGAAAATGATTATTTGACCTAAAACCCAACGAATTGGTTTGAATATGAAACCCATAGTTTTTCTCTTTATCTAAAATTAATACTACTGCAAAACTTGTCTGTATTGCACTTATCTCATTAACAGGTGGTTAAATTATTACGTTCTGGCATCACGGAATGACAAAATTTCGCTCCTACAGAGCGTTTAACAATCTGACTTAACTTTTAAATTCACCGTGCGCCTGCAGGTCGGCGTGGTATGACGAGCGCACCATCGGTCCGCTTGCGGCATGGGTAAACCCTAATTCCATAGCGACATCGTACAGTTCATCAAACTCTTCCGGTGTTACATATCGCGCTACCGGTAGGTGATGTTTGCTTGGCTGCAAATACTGCCCCAGCGTTAACATGTCGACATTATGCGCGCGCATATCTTTCATCACTTCAACCACTTCATCTAGCTCTTCACCCAGACCTAACATCAAACCCGACTTGGTTAGTACGGCAGGATGCTCCTGCTTGAAACGTTTTAATAAATCCAGAGACCATAAGTAGTCTGAACCAGGACGGCACTCTTTATACAAACGAGGAATAGTTTCCAGGTTATGATTGAATACATTAGGTGGTGCTTTATGCATTATCTCTAATGCTACATCCATACGACCACGGAAATCCGGCACCAGTATCTCTATTTCAGTTTTTGGATTTAACACTCGTGTCTTTTCGATACATTCAACAAAGTGTGCTGCGCCACCATCACGCAGGTCATCACGATCCACCGAGGTAATCACTACATAGGATAAAGCCATGGCTTTAATCGTTTCGGCAAGATGCTTAGGTTCATCCGTATCTAACGGATTAGGACGGCCATGACCAACATCACAGAACGGGCAGCGTCGGGTACATATCTCACCCATAATCATGAAGGTTGCGGTGCCTTTACCAAAACACTCACCCAGATTCGGGCACGCCGCTTCTTCACATACCGTAAACAACTTCTGCTCTCGCAGCACTGCTTTCAACTTCATAACATTAGGGTTAAACGGTGACTTAGCACGAATCCAGCTCGGCTTGCGCAGACGCTCAGCAGGCTGCTTTACCTTAATGGGGATGCGTGCGACTTTCTCAGCACCTTTTAGCTTCTCACCCATGATTACCTTGTGAGTGACCTTACCGGCCTTTTTATCACTCTTTGTTTCTTGTTTATTCATAACTTAAATTTTTCAACAATATCTGCTGCAGATCCGTCATCACTTTATCGATATTTATATCGGCAACAAAATCTTTTAACTGGGTAACTTGCAGCCCTTCATAACCACAGGGATTAATTCGGCTGAATGGCTCCAGATTCATATCGACGTTCAACGCCAGACCGTGGAAACTGCAACCCTTGCGCACACGCAACCCTAAAGCGGCTATTTTAGCATTATTTACATAGACACCCGGTGCCTCGCGTTTTGCACTGGATTCAATGCCATAACTGGCAAGTAAATCAATAATACTCTGCTCGAGGACAGTCACCAGTTCGCGGACCCCCATCTTCAAACGAGTGAGATCAATTAATGCATAAACAACGATTTGACCCGGCCCATGGTAGGTTACCTGACCGCCACGATCGGAGTTTACTACCGGGGTATCCTGCGGATTAAGCACATGTTCAGCTTTGCCGTTTTTGCCCAAGGTGTAAACCGAAGGGTGTTGCAAAAACCAGAATTCATCGGCCGTTTCCGGCACTCGATCATCGGTGAAATCCTGCATTTTACGCCATGTCTCATGATAATAGACTTCACCAAGATGGCGGATGACTGGAGTCACAACACAACTCATTACAACTGATTCATTACAACATGCTCATTACGGCAGGCTCTATAACGCTATAGAAACGTGCTCACACGCCGTCAAATCTAAATAAATAGCATCTAACTGGACTTTGCTGCGCGCTGTGATATGAATCGTAATTGCTGTGTATTTACCATTTTTACTCGGCCTCATCTTAACCGCTCCTTCACCCAGATCCTCAACATGTCGATTAATAATCTCGACCACTGCTATTTCTAGTTCGACGCAAGCAAGACCCATGGCTTTTATCGGAAACTCGCAGGGAAATTCCAGCAATGTTTCACCGTCTTTCAGGGTTAAATCATGCAGTTTAATTTCTTTGTCGTTACTCATCTTACTGTTCTTGCATCGCTACACTTAAATTCAGCCGCCGTTACGCAACTGTTGTTTATATTGCTGATATAGGTCCATCATACGCTTCCACATCTCGCCAGCAACACCCGAACCCACAGCTTCACCGTTTAATTTAATCACCGGTGCAACTTCCCGCGTTGAACTGGTCATCCAGATTTCATCAGCAGTAACTAGTTCTGACTGCTGAATTTCACGTTCTTCTACCAATATGATGTTATTTTTGGCAATTTCAATAACCAGATCACGCGTAATTCCTGGTAATAACCGTTTACCCGTAGGCGGCGTGACCAAAATACCATCTTTTACCAAAAACATATTACTGGCGGTGCCTTCAGTGACCTGTCCATTTTTAATCAAAATAGCATCTTCGACGCCCGCATCACTGGCCTGCTGTTTCAACATAACATTCGCGACCAGGGAGGTCGACTTGATATCACAAGCGTTCCAGCGAAAATCATCAACCGTGATTGCAGAGATACCAGCTGAAACCACCTCAATATCTGGCGGCGTTACCTGCAATACCATGGAAAAAATGGTCGGCGGTGTTAATTGTGATTCAGGCACATCGGCGTTTTTTTGTGTACCTAGATCTCGCTTCACATAAGCACCACGTGATATTTGCAGGTAGATTGCACGATCATGCCCGGCATTCTTTTCAAGCAGATGTGAAAACATTTCAAGCCATGCATCGTTATCATATGGATTAGCCAAACCGATACGATTTAAACTATTCTGCAAGCGCTGCAGGTGCTCATCAGCACGTAACAGCTTACCACCAAAAACAGGGATGACTTCATATATGCCATCGCCAAAAAGAAAACCACGATCCATAACAGAGATAGTGGCTTCTTCTACCGGCAGGTACTTTCCGTTTAGATAAACAATGTTTTCTGTATTACTCAATACGGCACCCCATTTGCTTTATCAGACTAATGTATCAGACTCGTTTCCCAGTTTAGTTAATAAGACGCAAAACATAATCTTTCGCCTGCTGAAAGATGCTGCCTTCATTAACAGTTTCCAACGCAACCAACGGCACAGACTCAAGCAACTCACCATTCAACGACACTTTAACCACACCAATCTGCTGACCTTTCTCAACAGGCGCTTTAATATTTTTATCAATATCCATCACCGCATCCAGCTTTTCATAGGAGCCACGTGGAATAGTGATAGCTAGATCTTCAGATAAACCAACCGTCAATGTTTCAAACTCACCGCTCCAGATTCGTGGTCGACTCAGCACATCACTTGCACTATATAAAGTATGTGACTCATAAAATCTGAAACCATAATTCAATAAAGCCTGACTAACACTTGCTCTGGCCTTTTTACTTCCAGTACCTAAAACCACAGAAATAATTCGCATGTCAGAGCGTATCGCTGAGGACACTAAACAGAAACCGGCAGAGTCCGTATGACCAGTTTTAAAACCGTCTACACTATCGTCACGCCATAACAACTTGTTACGGTTATATTGTTTTATATTGTTATAGGTATATTCTTTCTCTGCATACCGCGAGTAATGCTCAGGAAACTCTTTAATAATAGCCGCTGCCAGTTTTGAAATATCTCGCGCTGTAGTCAGATGCTTTTTATCCGGCCAGCCGGTGCTGTTCATGAAATTGGTATTTTCCATGCCTAGATCCATAGCATACTGATTCATCAGCTCGACAAAAGCATCCTCTGTTCCAGCGATATGCTCAGCCAATGCAACACTGGCATCATTACCCGACTGAACCACCAGACCTTTTAATAAGTCATCCACAGAGACGCTGGTATTCACTTCAAGATACATACGTGAGCCACCCATGCGCCAGGCTTTTTCACTGATATCAACCATATCATCCAAAGATAGACGGTCTGCATCAATCTCCTTATAAACAACATAAGCAGTCATCATCTTTGTGATACTTGCCGGCTCGACCTGAACATCCGGTTTTTTTTCTGCCAGAATTTT
>JAUVDN010000007.1 GCA_030595325.1 Gammaproteobacteria bacterium
TTTTCATATCATTTCCTCAATTATTTTTTTAATTTAATATCACTTTAATGTCACTAATAACTAAATTTAATGATTTAAAGCGCAACATCGATTTCAATGCTTGAGGCTAAATTAACGGCGAAAGCTATAAATATCCAGCAATCTGTTCGTCCATATTCGTGCGTTTAACGCAGCAAATAAAGGCTAATAATTCAAAGTGTTACAGGCGGATAAAATGTAATTTGAACGAAAATGTACGATGATTATGACGACCTAAAGCAGGCACTCACAAGTCAGGTGGAATATATTGATTAGTGGCGGGTTATAGCTGCTGGTTATAGCGGCCAATTAGCGACTAGTTAACTAGCGCGGGATTTAATACCGGATAACAGCTGGCGGAAGGCGTCCAAGGTGGCATGAAGCTCCTGACATTGCTTAGCAGAGACCTTCTCACCCATATTACGCAAGACAAATTCAGCGGTATCTACCGCTCTCTGACTACGCGGATTTTTAGGACAGCTATCGATATTGAGGTACTTATCCAGCGTCCGGGTCGTTGGTGTTGATTTATCCATATATACCGGCCAAACCCCACTCTCTTCTGCCAGCTCAAGTTTTGACCTGCCCAGCTCATGTTGCCAGCAAGACAGTGCCAGATTCATGATTTTTACCACCTGCTCACGTAGCAGCGATTTCTGTGAGTCAACCTCATCGTCAGCAACACCCATTAAACCAAGGCTTCCCAGTCCAGAAATCGCACCAGGGTTGTCTTTTGCAAAGGCCAGCAAACTACTCAATGTCTGCTCAACCGCATTCAATCGCAGATCACTCTGCGTCGAAGATACTTTATCTTCGCCAGCTGAAGTATCCAGAACAATAGCCACACCGCTCCGCCCCATGACATCGACGATATTAATACTGGCATGACGCTGAAACACGTGACCATCTTTATGTTTACAGTTAAGCGAGATCTGCAGATTGCTCTGCTGTGAACTGTCGGCGCCCGCCTCTTTTAAAAGAGTCACAATATCATCGGTAAATAAATCCGCCGTATCCAGATCAACAATCTCTTCACTGGCATATCCAAACAGGCGGGTCGCTCCTTCATTGAAATAGACCGCATCATTATCGTGATCAAAACAAGCTAACGCGCTGTCATCCAGATCAAGTAATCGCTGCAAGTCATTTGTCCGCATTCTTACCTGGTCTGTCATCGAGTTAAACGCATCTGCCAGGATATGAAATTCTCTCAGCCCTTTATTATTAACCGTCAGCTCAAGATTGCCATGTGTTATCCGCTCCATATCAGTAATCATACGGCTCACCGGTGAAAACAGAAAACGGTTAAATAACCACAGCGCAAACAACAAGGTGCTGAGCGACAATATCAGGAACCCAGAAATTGTTACGGTCTGTGTCTGCCCCATCTCACGACTCAGCTCTTCAATATTTTCATAACCTGCAATGTTGTACGCAGGTTTTCCATCAGAAGCATGCAAGATAAATTCAACAGGCAAGTGACCATCCGTAATTTCCTGATTATTCGTGTTGACCTGCTGACCTGTCATAGAATAGATGCGTACTGGCGTTCTGGTAATGTTGCCGATATCAGGAAGATTGAAAACCGGGTTAACAATAATTTCAAGATAAGCCACTGGGCGCAGGCCGCCTAGTGGCACCAGCGTTGAAAACATCGGCCCTTCTGCTGACAGCCATAAAGCATCAATTGCCTTCAGGCGATCGGAAGGTTTTCTGTTGGTGATAATTGCTGATATGTAAGGAGTAAGTTCATTGCCCAGATTTTCACGCCCCGCACTGCTCTCAGCAATCATTTCGAGCTGCAGGTTATAGACCCTGATTTTCTCCAGATCAATTGCGGCGAATCCGACAAAGCCATTAACGAAAGGGTCATCAAGTAAATTAATCACCTGCTTGCCCGATACTTTTGCTACCGCTTCTGTTGCCGCTTTTGTCGAGGCAGTGACGGCCGAAATCAGTTCGCTGTTATGACCGAGTTTCATTCCCAGATCGAAGGTGCGACTTCTCAGCTGATTTAGCATCTCATGCGAGGCAACCTCGATAACACGTGACAGACTGTTGATCTGCGCATCCAGCGCAGACTGTTTAAAGTAGGTTCCTGCAAACAACGATAAAACAATCGCAATAACACCAATCATGCTAAAGATAGCAATGGTTGAGGATTTAATAGATAGCGATTCGATCTTCATCAAATTATTATAGACCGGTTACGGCAGATCTGTTGTAAGCCATAGCTGCCGTAGAAATATTACTAATTTGTTACCACCGGTAGACGTTTTTCAGACCACTCATTCCAACCACCGCGGAACCAGATCAACTTACTATAACCCCAGCTTTTTGCTTTTTTGATGGAATCACTGCTTCGCAGGCAACGCGTGCCATTACAGTAAAACAGGATTGCCTTAGATTTGTCCGGTGAGAGCAGCTCGAGATCCTCACGTTTTAACCGGGTATTTAAGATATTAACTGCCCCTTCGATATGGCCTTTCATATATTCTGTTTTTTTACGTGAATCGATAACCGTCAGCTCAGGGTCAGCAAGAATCATTTCGATTGTTTCTTCGGCAGAAACAACCATCACATCCTGAATATTCTCCGGGGCATGCGGCTTCTGCTCGGCAAACAAAGCTGATGAAAACAGTAGCGTTATGCTCACTACGGTTACTCTCAGGTAATCTAAGCTGAATAAATCATTTAACATTCTGTTACCCACCGTCTAGCACCCATCGATTGGCTACTTTTATTAACTACTTATTATTAACTACTTATTTATGCATTATACAGAGGTAGATATAAAGCTGAAGCCTCGCATTAATCAGTCAAATTACAGTCATCCCGAGCCGGTGCTTATACTGAGTCTTATTTAGTGCAAACCCCTTAAATTTAATTCTTTACAACCGCGTTAAATAAGCCATTTTGTTTGAATAGTGACAGATATACTCTATAACTATTTAATACCCGTCGAGCCTTATTACTCGACCCGACAGATCAAGCCGCCAGATCAAGAAAAAGCAACAGTTTCAAGGTACATTATGTGTGACGACAACGCCGATAGACCAGAGATTCTCTTCGTCGACGACTCGAAGACTGCACGTGCCGCCGCAAGCAAGATACTTTCAAAACAATACATCGTTCATCAAGCTGAAAACGGCAAAGAAGCATGGAAAAAGCTGGAAAAAAATCCTGATTTTGCGGTTGTATTTGCTGACATACAGATGCCGGTAATGAACGGTCTGCAACTGCTCAAACATATCCGCACATCACCTGACAGACGTATCGCACAAAAACCGATTATTATGATTACTGGCCACTCAGATTCTCATGCTGCGATGCGCGCGGTATTTGAAATGGGTGCAACAGGTTTTATCTCGAAACCGTTTAGTGACATCGACTTAATTAGTTGCGCCTGCTCATACATCAGCCTTAACCAGAGACTTAATGATCTTGAAGATACATTAGGTATCGATCGACAGTCCGGCCTGTACAATGCTTCACGATTTGAAGCCGAAGGCTGTAAGGCGCTCTCCATGTCTCTGCGACACCAGATGGAGCTTTCGATTGCCTATATTGAGCTTAATGCTTTATCTGACATCAGTGATAATCACAGTAATAGAGCCGCAACACAGATAGTCGTTGAAGTCGGCAAACGCATCCAGAAACATCTACGTGATGAAGAGATTGTTGCGCGAATTGGTCCTTCTAAATTTGCACTTCTGTTGCCAGCCACCAGTAGCACTAATTCAAAAACCGCTATTGCACGCGTTCAGAAAATGATCAAAAGCATGACCTTCGTTATCAATAAAAACAAAGTTCGTGTTAGCATCGCCGCAGGAATTTCCAGCATTGATTTAAACGACATAGAACTTAGCTTCAATGATCTTTGTTTGCGAGCAGATAGCGCTTTACAGCAATCCATCAATAGTGAAAACGGTGCTATCACCAATTATCTCGATGAAACATCGGCAGGCAGTAATAAAAAAGTACAGTACGATTACTTCTTAAACAAATCATTGCCATACATTATTGATGGCAACTTCAGCAAGATACCTGATGATCACATCAAACACGTGATGGGCATTCTAAAACCTTTTATCAGATACGCCTCTCTCAAGAACCATGCGGCATAACACCTGAAACGTAAAATTCAAAGTCTGAATTTTAGTCAAGCTCACTGCTCTAACACATTACTTTTCGTCAACCGATTGGCGTAACACGTCAAATTACAAGACATTAATCACGCTATTATTTCGTTACGGTTAATGATTATTAATCATAATTTCATGGCACATCCCTTTAGTAACACCGGGGCTTTAAATAACCCCGGTGCTTTTTAATGTAGTGACCGCAATAACCTGGTCACTTTAAGTACCACAGAAGGTTTGCCTAACAACTTCGTTCGGCTCTGGTGGTCGCATGTAGCTTTCCTTGCACTCTTGTTCTTCATACGGATTCTGCAAGACTTCATGTAGCGCATGAAACACAGAAAAATCATGGTTATCTTCCGCCGCTCTAATCGCGGCTTCTATCTGATGATTGCGGGGAATGTATACCGGGTTTATTGATTGCATTGACGTTTGTCGCTGTTCATCACTCTGCACCTGAACAGCTAAACGCTGACGCCACTTTATCAACCATTCATCGAACAACTCTGAATTACCGAACAGTTGTCTTATTTCAGTCTCGTGCTTTGATGATTGCGTAGCAGACAGACGAGAAAGGAAATAAAACGTCAGTGTGAAATCCGCATTATTATCAGCCATTATATTAAACAGCTCTTCGATAAGACTTTTATCTTCATGCTGTTTAATTTTATCTGATGACGCAATCAGACCAAACTTGGCCTGCATACCCGACAACCAGTTCTCCTGATACGACTCAACAAAGGATTCCAGAATATTCTGCGCAATTGCTATTGCAGCATCGCTATCCTCGTGCATTAACGGTAACAAAGTTTCTGCCAGCCGAGATAGATTCCACAAACCAATAGAAGGCTGATTACTATATGCGTAACGCCCATTGCGGTCGATCGAACTAAACACCTGATTATGATCATAGCTATCCATAAAAGCACAGGGACCATAATCGATGGTCTCTCCTGCAACAGACATATTATCGGTATTCATTACGCCATGAATAAAGCCCAACTGCATCCACTGTGCGATTAATGCTGCCTGACGTTCAACTATAGATTGCAATAACGCTACATAAGGATTATCTGTGTCACGAGTCTGCGGATAATTACACTCGATGACATAATCAGCCAACTTGCGTACAGACTCAGCATCACCTTTCGCAGAAAAATATTCAAACGAACCGACTCGGATAAAACTGCTAGCGATGCGTGCGATGATGCCACCTGGCAACAAACGCTCCCTGGCTACATCTTCACCCGTGGTCACCGCTGCAAGTGCGCGCGTGGTTGGCACATTCAGTTTTTCCATTGCCTCGCTGACCAGATATTCACGAAGTACCGGACCCAGAGCAGCGCGTCCATCACCACCTCGTGAGTATAGTGTTCGACCAGAGCCCTTAAGCTGCAAATTAAAACCCTTACCTTCCGGACTAACAAACTCACCTAACAAAATAGCACGACCATCACCTAACTGCGGGTTAAAACTGCCGAACTGATGACCCGCATAAGCCATCGCCAATGGTTCCGCTCCTTCAGGCAGTCGGTTGCCTGAAAAAATTTCCGCGATTTCAGTCGGCATTAAATCTGCTGTAGACAAACCAAGCGACTCAGCAAGACCCTCATTAAACTTAATGAGCCCCGGCTTAGCAACCAGAACAGGAGAGATTTTTTCATAAAACCCCACGCCTAAGCTTATGTATTTATTGTTAAATGCTATTATTTCCAACATGCTCTATGACAACTTGTACTCTGACAACTTGCTCTCTTATTACGAAAAGCGCCAATTAATCGGCAATTAGCAGTTTAACTCACCACGCATACCTCAAACTCAGAGAAAACTTAAGGGAATGGAGCGCCTGGATGTCAGCCATTGCGAATTATCAATGACTCTATAGCAACAATACCTTACCATTTTACTCAGGTATTAAAACTCTAATATAGGTAGTGACGATGAATAACAAAGCATTGATAATGGCAGCTATTATTACACTAGCTTTCAGCTCTAACGTATCGGCAGCAGCAAAACCTGTTGACCCTAAAAAACAGACGCCTTGGGATCTATACGTAGACTCCAGAGAAGCATATGAGCTAAAAATACAATTAGGCGATGACGCATTGTTTATTGATGTGCGCGACCCCACAGAAATTCAATTTACAGGTTTCACTGATATTGTTGATGTGAACATACCTTACATGTTTGCCAATATCCAGAAATGGAACAGCAAAAAATCTATTTTAAAGATGGAGAAAAATCCAGACTTTATTACTGATATCGAAAAAATATTAAGCAAAAACAACTTAAGCAAAGATGATGCTGTAATCATTATGTGTAGATCCGGTGGTACGCGAGGTGCACCAGCAGCCAATGTTCTTTTCGATAAAGGCTTCAAAAAAGTTTATGTAGTAACTGACGGCTTTGAAGGTGGTACTTTAAAAGAAGGCGATAACAAAGGTTGGCGATTAAAAAATGGCTGGAAGAATTCTGACCTGCCATGGAGCTATAAATTAAACAAAGATAAAATGTATTACAAAAATTCATTTTAAACTTTTAAAATTGATGAACTTAAATAAAAAGAGGGAAGTTATACCCTCCTTTTGTTTGGATACATAAAAACAATTGATTTTTGAGCTGATTTTTTCATTATAATCAGGTAACAGTGCGAGAGAACTCCATAATGAAAAATATCACCATCATTGGCTCAGGCTTTGCCGGGCTAACAGCTGTCAGACAGCTGCGAAAGAAAGATAAAAGCTGCAGAATAACTGTAATTTCACCCTCGCCAGAACTTCACTATCTTCCCAGCCTGATTTGGGTACCAAGCGGTCTGCGTAAACGTGAAGACATCATCATACCACTGTATAATTTTTTTAAACGTATGGATGTACATTTTCATGCTGCGCGAGTCATAGGGTTACGAGAAGATGGACGTATCGTTGAAACAGACAATGGCGAGGTAGAAAATGATGGCCTCATCATCGCATCCGGTGGCCGCTTTATAAAAAAACTTCCGGGAATCGAGAACGCAATCACACCTTGCGAAGGTATTGACGCTGTTGAAGAAATAAAAAATCGACTCGATAAAATGGATAGCGGTACTATCGCCTTTGGTTTTGCAGGTAACCCTAAAGAACCTTCTGCTATGCGCGGCGGCCCGATGTTTGAATTTCTTCTCGGCACCGATACTTTACTGAGACAACGCGGCATACGCGATAAATTCAAGCTCGAATTTTTCACACCTGCGCCAAAGCCGGGCAACCGCCTCGGACCCAAAGCCGTTGATAAATTACTCAACGAGATGAAGAAACGAGGCATTCGCACACACCTCGGTCATAAACTAAAATCTTTTGAAGCCAATAAAGTTATTACCGAGGGTGGTGAGTTTAATACTGACCTAATCATTTTCATGCCAGGTATGACCGGCAACAAATGGTTTGATAATTCAAATCTACCCCGCTCAAAAGGCGGCATGGTAAAAGCCAATAAACATTGCAAAGTAGAATCATTAGATGCTGTATATGTAGCCGGTGACTCAGGCAGTTTCCCAGGACCTGACTGGATGCCCAAGCAAGCGCATATGGCCGATTTGCAAGCCGAAGCGGCCGCAACAAATTTACTTGATGAACTTAACGATCAAGCAGCAGATGCAACATTCAAGGTTGAGTTAATCTGCATCGTTGACAGCAATAACAAAGGCATGATGATTTCTCGCACAGAAAATAAAAACATCATGTTACCAGGCACCATCTTATTTCACTGGGCTAAACGGTTCTTTGAATGGTTGTATTTACGTAAATACAAGTAACAGTATAAAACCAGATATTCATTAAGCTATTGCCCTGATCTCATCAACCACCTATTTCTTAGTTAGTTGGTAGGTTGAAATCAATAGGCGTCATTTTTGAAATCATATTTCAAACTCATCGATCGAAACCATCTTGTAAACACCCGCGACACTAATGCCTAGCGCAAGTTTTGTTAAAGTGTTTTAACCTTCTCTAACATTTCCTGCGCATGACCATTGACAACCACACCATAGATAACATCGACAAGCTCACCATTTTTATTAATGACAAATGTTGAACGTACGACACCCATCTTCTTTATGCCATTTTTTTCTTTTTCCTGCCAGACGCCATAAGCTTCACATAGCTCTCCGGATATGTCGGCAAGAAGATCGACCTTAAGGCCAAATTTACTGATAAAGGACAGATGACTATCACAAGAATCTTTGCTGACACCAAGCACTACGGTATCAGCAGCAGCGAACTCACCGACCAACTCTGTAAATTGATTTGCTTCAATGGTGCATCCGGAGGTGTCATCTTTTGGATAAAAATACAGAACAACATTTTTATCGTCTCTGTAATCTGACAAGTTGATGGTTTGGCCATCTTGATTTGTCGTACTAAATGCCGGTGCAGTTTGGTTATTCTCAAGCATGGTGATTTCCTCTCCTCATAATTTTGAGGCAATAATACCAATTACAGAAGCAGAGAACACCGATGAAACTTAAGGATACATATCAAAATGAGGTCAAACTCGATTAATATACTAATAAGTACAACTGCTGGTGAAAATAATGCAACCAAGAATGCTGGCGATAATAATCACGATATTGCCTTTACTTGTTACTAATGGAGTCTACTTACTGAGCGCCTACGAAGGTCTCATCCCCTGGTGCATACCTTACATCGATGGCTGCACTACTATCAGCAGAGCCGCGCGTAGCGGTAATTCAATATATATCTTTCGTGCCACAATGATGGCTTACAGCGTGTTACTTATCTGGTTCTGGATATATGCACAACAGTGGTTAAACCTGCTTTATGGCTATACCACAAAAGCTTCTCGCATCATTTTATGGCTAGGAATAGTTAGCGCGCTATTTCTTGTTCTCTACATCGATTACCTAGGCACCACTGGCGAAATTAATCGATTCATGCGCCGATATGGCATCATGATTTTTTTCACCTTTACACCTCTGGCTCAATTATTACTGCTTAAACAACATTACAGAATCTTGCAGTCTGTGCACGATGGATCAAAAAGGCCGGACCCCATAAAACCGGCGGTATTACAGTATCAACTTATTGTTTTACTGTTAATGTTGCTCACCGGAATAATCAGCATCGTACTGGATGCCACCAACAACAAAACGGATGCGAGTCAAAATATCGTAGAATGGAATTTCTCACTATTACTGAATCTGTATTTTGTAGGTATGATCTATATGTGGAAGAATTACAGGTATCACTTAACTAATAAATTCGAATGATACCCATCAACAGCTCTTAATTCACTCGACACATTTATAAGTCGCCGTGCCTGCTGATTCATCATTTGAAATATGAAAAGCCTGCTTACTGAATTTAGAGCATTCTTTTTCAGCGAGTCTATAAGCATCAGCCTTTGTAGATGCCCCTACGTTAGCTACAACAACACTATCACGATTAGCACTAACCAGTCTTGCGCCACAGCCCGTCAATACAGTTAATAGCAAAGTAAACATTATTAATTTTTTCATCATTTCTTTCTCGCAATAATCTCAATAGGCGCAATAAAACCTTCTGTGATATTAAAAATCATATTTTTAATTTTATCAGCGGTACTTGCCTGCATCAATGTATGTAATCCGAGCGGTGGAGGCCCTCCACTTGCTTCAGTTTTTTTGCGCAGCACCTTGAAAAATTCCAGTGCAAATTCGCGACAATTGTTTTCTTTGGAAACCTCGAATCCTGCACTACTTAGCTTCGATCTATAATCCATTGGAAATACTAGATGACTGGTACTTTTATCTGTTGCCCATGGTACCGGATAAGAAAGCTCACCGTCATTAACCTGCATTACATCATAAACACCAAAGACTGCCCCTGGCCGTAACACACGATAAATCTCATTAAATAATTGCAACTTATCTTCAATATTCATCGCCACATGCATCATATATGCGCCATCGAACGTCTCACCCTTAAATGGCAAAGATAGCGCGCTGCCCTGTAACAACCGAATATTTTTGTCTAACCCTACCCAGGCGCAAAGCGCGTTTCCGGTCTCGATATATTCCTCAGTTAAATCGATCCCGGTAACCTTATTGTTGTACTTATTGGCTACGTACCTTGCTGTCCCACCCAGACCACAACCTACATCTAGAATATGTTCCTGTTGAGAAATATCAAGCTGGCCGAGAAAGTTTTTAGTCGCCTGTCGCCCACCGATATGAAACTCATCTACAGGCGCAAGATCCTCGATATTGACACTATCAATTGTCTTCCCCAGTTCCCCCAAAGCTTCTTCAATAGCATTTAATAAATTGCCGTGCGAATAGTGATCTGATACAGCTTTATCATTTGGCATAAAGAATCTCCTTTATATATGCAATACAAACAGAGGCTGTGCACAATATACCCTAATAATAGAAATAGTTGCTCTCCAACGCCTGTTTATTTCTAATTATTTCTATTCAAAAAAACTTATGATATAAACACTAATAATCAATCATTTACTACTAGTTGCATTGCTCTCTGCGCTGGTTTGTTATAGGTTTAATTTAACGAATCATCCAATTCAGGAAATTATTTTGACTCAACTTCATTCTGACGAAAAACTTAACTCTATTACTAATAAGGTCAACACCAAAAACTTTGCTAGTTTTTGGATAGGCACGTTTTTTCTACTCGCTTCAGTTTCACTATTCATCCTCATGATGATGTTTATTTTTGTATGGCAACCGATTTGGACCGATGGCTTTGAGGACTTTCACACCGTTAGCAATGCCATCGACAAACTCGACAAAACAGCCAAGCCTGCATCAGATACAATTCCATTAATGCTGGCAGAAATGAAAACAATAAATCAAAACATGTACCAGATGAATACGACGCTGTATGAGATGAATAGGATGAGCAAGGCCATGCATGAAATGAAAAACATTATGCAAGGCATGAATGCGTCGATTGTTAATATGGAAAAAATGACTCCTGATATTAGAAGGATGACACTCTCTATCGATCAGATGACGATGGTACTATCAACAGAAATGCCGCGATTGACTTACACAATAGACAAACTGGATAACAAGATGCCTAATATGGATTTTATGCCCTTTAATAAATAAACAAGAATAAATAAGTAATATCTTATGACCCCGGAACGTTTATCAATAATAAAAAAGAGCCTGAATAGACGACAGACCGATCTTACCGTGGTGATGGAGAACGTTCGCAAGCCACATAATCTCGCCGCCGTTGCACGTACTCTGGAAGCGGTCGGTGGTCTTGAAATTCATGCCATAACAGAGCTCACCTCGATTCGCCTAACCCAGATGTCGGCTGGCGGTACCAAAAAATGGATGAAGGTAAGCAAACATCCGAACACTGAACAGGGACTAAAATATTTAAAACAACAGGGCTTTCAAATTATTGCGACTACCCTCTGTGAAAATTCACAAGACTATCGCAATATCGATTACACAAAACCGACTGCCATACTGGTTGGTGAAGAACTCGAGGGTATCAGTGAACAGGCCAAACAGATGGCAGACGTTAATATCAGTATCCCTATGATCGGTATGGTGCAGTCATTGAATGTCTCTGTCGCATCAGCACTGGTACTCTACGAAGCCTACCATCAGAGAATGTCAGCAGGGCTGTACGAGAAACGCTCACTTGATGAAGAGACTTACATGACATTACTGTTTGAAGCCTGCCACCCAAAGATTGCAAACTGTTGTCAGCAAAAAAGACTTCCTTACCCTGCTATCGATGAAGATGCTAATTTACTGGAACCGCTGCTCGGCAGTATTGCAAACTCGGGCGATAGCTTTTCTGAATGGACTAAAAAATCAATAGAGCGCTAACCAGCAACATAGCCTTTATCATCAAGATTCATCTTTACGTCTTCATTGGTACTTTCTTGCACACCATCGTATTCCGCAACTAACGGTAGTGCCAGGGAAACATCTTCATCAGCAACCTGAACATTGGCAAAATCATATACCGCGATATCACCCACACCGCCCTGCAAATAATATCCGCTAACATGCGCTTCAATGCCATTTGCATTTAACATACCCGCCACGATATGTGCCTCGATAATATCCCTGGCTTTATATATTATTTTCATTGTTAAAGAATAGCATTAGTCGACACTGTGTAAAACCAAGTAAAGATTAGAAATACTAAATACAGAGATCAATAGATGAACTTATCACCTGACTTCAACATTTTTAACCAGAGCTCTGATGAGAAGAAAAGCAATAATGCATCCATAGTGTTTTATTGTAGCTAGCTTTCAAAACAATTAGCCAAATTTAAACCTTTCGATGCCGTTAAATCGTTATATAATCAGCGGCACCTCATTTACACCCAAACAATAAATAAAAGGACAATTTGAATGAATATCATTAAAACAATATCAGCACTTATTCTGCTAACAGCTTTTGCATCTAGTGCAGCGATAGCTGAAGGAAAGAAACTCATGGAGAAACTTTCAAACAGCGATCTCAGCGTCACTATAAACATGCCTAACTGTAAAGATGATACTGCAATTCTCTGCCCGGGCTTGTCAAAAGACAGTAAAAAATCGATGATGTGTCTGATGGCTTATGAAAACAATCTATCAACAGACTGTAAGATCGGCATTATTGAAGCCGCTCTTATTTATGAAATGGGCATGCTAGATATAAGTTACTCCATCAATGCATGTGAAGCCGATGCTGACAAGCACTGCCTTAATGTACAGCCTGGCTCCGGCCGTATAGTAAGTTGCCTTAAAGAGAACAAAAGCAAGATAAGCGAAGCATGTACTTCTGCATTAAAAGAAACAGGCATGTGGAACCTGGGGGCTAAATAAACCGGGCGCTAAATAAACTCGTATAGAAGGGCTTAGGTAAAAAAAAGGGGTGAGGGATTATTAATCCCTCACCCCTTTTTTATTCGCCTTCACTTATCATTTTTTTAATACTCAGGTCTGGAATATCCGCGTTACCGATAACCATAAAAACAAAACCTATAAAGACAAAAAAGAATGACGAAGCTAACAAGCTGGCTGATATGACATGCTCCACGCCCAATTCTTCAACTTTAAAATACAACGCTACCGCGCACAGAATTGCCAGCAGGAAACATATCACGCCTATAACGCTTAATGATTTCTGTAAAATACTTTTTCTTTTCTTTATTATTTAGCCACTTTACGGCTTAACAACGGTTAAACCCAACGACTCCCAGTTCTGCATTCCACCGCGGAAGTATTTTATCTTTGCTGCAGGATAGCCGAAGCTCAGTAACTTTTTGATAGCCGTTGGTGACTGACCACACCATATTCCATTGCAGTACATTACCAGTGTCTTAGCATTCTCAAAATTCAGTGCGCTTCCTACGCTTAACACATCGAATTCGTCTTCCATTAATTCTACCGCCTTATCATCTTCTTTGAACTCTGTAAAAGGAATATTTACCGTACTCGGTATGGTTCCTCGCTTCACCCAATCTTTTGTACGCGAGTCGATAATAATAAGTGAATCCGGTTTATCTTCATGTTGCTGAAGGTAAGAGAGCATCTCTAAAGCACCGATAGTCTCTACCGCATGCGGCGCAAACGGCGCCATGGGCTGGATCTTTCCGCGATGAGTAGGCTGGTAATACTTACTGATCGTATTCTTACGATTCTGATTACGTTTTATGGTTACCTTCTCACCATTGTGCGTTACATCTACACTGAAAACATCAGGGCTGATCATGACTTTTTTAGGCGTTTTCTCTTCACTAGCCAGCGCACTATTACCAGCAAATATAAAAGTTAAAAAAGCAACAGTAAGTATCTTATGCATCAAGGTTCTCTATATATAATAAGTTATCAATCGAAGTGTCATGATATTACGCTATTGATTATAAAAAAGGGGTAGAGAGATTATTTTTTAATCTCCCTACCCCCTTTTTTATTTACTACATCATTTACTACGGTATTTACTGCTTGTTAAATATCACTTTAACGAGATATCTAATCATTCACTATCACCAGTAACCACCTCATAAGGTCTCATCATTTCATGGTCTTCGTGATCAAGGAAATGACAGTGCCAGACAAATCGTCCCGGCACATCGAAGTGGGCGATAATCTGAACTACCGTTCCCGCTGGCACCCGCACCATGTCTCTCATACCATTTTCATTAGGTGGCAACATCTTCTCCGGAGGGGAGAGATATTTAATTTCACCCGTATCCCGATAGTGCGCAACATCAAACTTTCTTCTGCTCAATACGCCAAAAGTTACCAGATGCACATGCATAGGGTGCCCATTGGGCGTCATGTTAACAAAGTTCCAGATTTCTGTTGTATTGAGTCTGGGTGTTTCCGTTATCGGATCCATCCAGCGCGCCTTGTTGAGTAAAAACTTAGGTCTGCCATAACTATCCTTGGTTAGATCTAAGGTTAGATTACGTGTTTTCACCGCATCAGCAGGATCAAGCCTTGGCACTGGACGTAAAGCAGCAGGCATATCACTGCTATCAACACCGCTACTCGCTACCACTCGGAACTGCATAATGGATTGTACAAACTTACTGCTAGGAAAATCATTGATACCAAGATTCTTCATGGTAACGACTTCACCTGCGGCAAAGCTGGAGAAATCCACAATGATGTCAGCACGTTCAGCTGGCGCTACGGTAACCTGTGGTCCGACAGGCTTACCATTCATTACATTACCCACTGGCACAGGGTTAGCCAGCAAACCGCCGTCTGTACCAATCTGGTGAAAGGATAATGAGGTAGCAGGTGCGTTATCTGGCACAAGCCGTAGACGGTACGGACGTGAGTTGGACCCGTTCAGTACGCGGAAACGGTATTTGCGCGGCTCAACCTCAAAATATGGCCATGTTTTACCGTTGACGACCGTAACATTACCGAACAATACCGGGATAATCGATGGCGTAGGAGCCGTCGGTATCGGTGATGTTGAAGGATAAAATAATGAACCGTCTTCAGTAAACAGCCTGTCCTGGATGACGATAGGAACCTCGTAGTCACCGCTTGGCAAATTAAGTGCATCTTCGATATCGTCACGGATATTATAAAGACCGGCAAGTCCTGCATATACATTTAAACGGGTATTACCCATCGCGTGATCGTGGTACCAGAGCGCAGCTGGCTCCTGATCGTTTTTATAATTGTAAACAGCAAAGTTTTTTTTGTCATTTGAGGTATACCAGTCTTCAGGGTAACCATCAAACTGCGGTTTGGTATGAGCGCCATGTAAGTGTACGACTGTTCGTACCTCTGGTTCACCTTTATCCGTACCGTGCAATGTAGTATCAATAGGCAGTATATGTGACATTGGCAATTCATTAACCCACTTAATCGCAACCGGTTTATCCTTTCTTGCCTCAATGGTTGGTCCAGGAAAACTTCCTTCAAAACCCCAAACAGTCGTTGTTGGAAACCCTGTTGGCAATACCTGCTGCT
The DNA here is from genome assembly GCA_030595325.1 of Gammaproteobacteria bacterium. Classification (GTDB taxonomy): domain Bacteria; phylum Pseudomonadota; class Gammaproteobacteria; order SZUA-229; family SZUA-229. The sequence goes on from JAUVDN010000007.1 coordinate 15,615, forward strand.
GAAACTCAGACATCGTCGCTTTATAAGCAGTAGAGTTTTTAGTCTCACCGATAGGTTTAAGCGTTACTGGAATGGGTAATGGATCTGTAAACTTTGGTATATCGTCCGGATTCAGTGGTGGGCTGGTATTAATCTTCGCCATACCCTGCCGCCATGGAATAATAAATCCGCCTACGGTTAATGTGCCTGCCTTAAGAAACTGCCTTCTTGAGCTCATTTAGTATCTCCTGATCACTATAGAAAGAAAAAGAGTCTGAAGAAATCATTAGTGATTCCTTCATCCTCTTTATTTGATAGCTTGCCGACCAACGATGAACATACTTCTCACCCGCCAGTAAACAAAACCTATAAATCAAATGGTTACGCGTACAATTTTTAACGGCTTAGACACAATATAGCCATGACATTTATCAATTATTTTTAACAATACGAAAACAGTAAGACAAGGGACGACAGTATTCAAGCAAAAAATAAATCCCTTCACCCCTTTTGAGTACGCACTATTTAAAATCAATTACAATGGCGGCTTGGTGAATTTTCAACATAAGGTGAACTGTGGATATAGGTATTATTGGCATCGGCCTGATGGGACATGCGTTTGTGGAACGCTTTCTATCACAGGGACATACAGTCAGAATTTATAATCGCAGTCAGGACAATATAAAAGACCTGACCGAAAGTGGTGCCATCATCTGCGAAAATGTCGACAACCTGCTCAACTTGTCTAAAACAATCATTTTTATGGTCAGCAATGCCGAGGCTATTAGCAGTCTGCTACGACTAGGTGGTACAGAAGATAGACAAGCCAATCTGCAAGGTAAAACCATCTTACAGATGGCGACTATCTCACCAGGTCAATCAAGAGCGATAGATGAAGTCATCACATCAAACGGCGGACATTATCTGGAAGCGCCCGTACTCGGCAGCATACCCGAAGCAAAAGCAGGCACATTAATCATCATGGCTGGCGGAGCAAGAGACGTGTTCGAAAATACCTTAGCTACGCTACAAGTATTAAGTACGACACCCCGATACATTGGCGAAACAGGTTCAGCAGCAGCTCTCAAACTGGCAATGAACCAGTTAATCGCTTCACTAACCGCTGGTTTCTCTCTGAGCCTGGGTTATGCGATAGAGAATGGTGTCGACACAAATTTGTTTATGGAAACCGTACGAGAAAGTGCGCTATATGCAAAAACCTACGATAAAAAATTACAGAAATACCTGGATAGAGACTTCGGTACAGCCAACTTTTCTACCCAGCATTTACTTAAAGATATAAGGCTATTTATTGATGATGCCAAAACGGTAGGTCTAGATACAGATGCACTGCAAGGTATCGAAAGAATAACGAAAAAAACCGTTGATAAGGGCATGGAGGCTATGGATTACTCCTCAATCTATCAGTTAATTTACCCTGGCAAATAATCACATAGAAACAATAAATCTGAAAACATAGCACTGCAATTTCCATGAAAATAGCCAAAGACAATCAAGAGATACGCAATTTATTAAGTTAGTCGCCGGGGATGGCTGCCATTTCAATCTAACTCAGTACCATCTAATTCAGTACAATCGCGTTAGTGTCTATATATCAAGCTGACTGACAGAAAAGTCCAGGCCGGCACCTGGCTGTTGCAAAATGTAGCCCTGGAAATTATAAATGCCAAGCATCATTAATTTCGCAAACACATCAGCATTTTCCACCGAACTAGCGACTACGCAGGTTTCTGTTGCCAGAAGATTTTGCAATATTTCATGTGATTTACCTGTCTCGCTTGATAATAAACGCTCTGTAAATTTTGGAGACAATTTGGCAAAAAGCGGCTTGATTGTTTCAACAAGATCAACCGTATATTTTGATAAGCCAGCATGCTCCAACGCCAGACTACAGTCATATTTTCTTGCCCTTTTAGCAAAGGCCTGGAATGCATCATGATTTTTCAAGACCCAATTTTCCCGGAAGCTAAAGATTAGTTTATTATTAATCTCAATCTGGTTGCTACTGAGATATTCTTCAAACCATTTAAGGAATTCTTTCATGGTCTTTTTGGTTGGCTCTAGTTTAACAACAATAACTGCAGTTTCCTTATCCTGTGAAATATCCGCAGATCTGATGATATCGTTTATTGCAGTGATAATAACTTTCTTGTTGAATTCAAATTCGAGCTTATACTCTTTTATGTAAGGCATAAAAAGTTCAGGCGTCATCTTTCTTTCGCCGACTACAAAACGTGCAAAACCTTCGTACACACTTCCTGAAGTATTGATATTTATAATAGGCTGATACTGCAGATGCAGTCCCTTATTATCAAAAGCTTCCTTAAATATACGACCTATCTCACTATCTAACCCTTTATTCCCCACTTGCTCAGGGAACTCAATGCAGGTCTGATTGCCACCGCTCTTACTCGCATTAATCGATGCACGCTCCGCGATACCAACAGCTTCATCGACAGAATTAATTCCAGAACTGATCGAAGTCGCGCCAATACTCGCAGTGATAGTAATACCGATATCATCAACCGTGAATACTTCACACTCTATTTTGGTTTTAAGAAGGTTAATGTTTTCAGCAAGTACTGCCTGGTTTTCCGCTTTGACCAATATCAAATAAACAAAACCTGTAAGTTGCGAGATCAACTCTTGCTTTTCAATCAGGGTAACAAGATAACTGGATATTTTTTTATTGAGACTAACGAGCCGTTTAAAACCCATGCGCTCACTTATTTCATTCGTATCATCAATAGCTAAGTAGATCAACGTATATTGTTGATCACGACTTTCAGCTGACGCGATAATTGATTCGAGCTCCGAATAAAAATAATATAAATTTAATAAACCATGCGGATGTTGTTTCAGCAAGTCGAGCATGATCTTTTTAGAACGGTATGCCACCTCGATGCTGTCACTCAGAGTCTTAATAAATAGATCATTATTAATCGGCTTGGTAAGAAAGCTGGTATTGAGTAATCGAGTTACACGCTTCTCTACTTCCGGATCTGTGTCACCCGTCACCATAATTATTGGCAAATTAATGTAACGCTGGTCCTGGCGCAGAACTTTTATCAACTCCTCACCGTTATAATCCGGCATGTTGTAATCCATAACCACAACATCCGGTATAAAGGAATCAATAGCATCCAACGTTTCCATTGGGTCTACTAATGACAACACGTCATAATGAAAATTCTGCATCAGGGTTTTTAAATGAATAAGCACCAACGGGTCATCATCAATCACCAGCACGCGCTTATGTGCCTGCTCTACATTAGAAATGCTGGCCACGACTGAGAGCAATGCTTCCGGTTCAACTGGTTTGGTAACATATGCACAACCACCAGCCCTAAGCGCGCGTATACGTGCATGGACATCACTACGTGCAGAAACAAAAACAATAGGAATATTTTCTCCCAACTCTGTCTCAAGTCGATTAATTGCATCGACCCCGGCAAAGTCACCTTCAGGAAAAACGATATCCATAATGATGATATCCGGCATTTTTTTCTGCAGCGCACGATGAAATTCCATCAGTACGGAAAAAGTTTCTGTGGTGTATCCGGCTGATTTCAATATCACTTCAAAGTAACGACTGGCATCTTCATCATCATCGACAATATATACCAAGCCCTTTTCACCAGATACTTTAGTTTGTGGCAGGTGCGATGTTGCACTCGTATCAGGTGACTTATCAGCCAACTGACTAATCTCATCCAGCCAGGATTCTATCTGCTCTTTCTCAGCTTTGGCCGGAACCCCATTTTGATCCCTTTCCTTAAAAGCCCGGTCGAGTAAAAGTGCAACCCCGCCAAGCTCATCATAACCGTAGTTTTTTGCTGTACCAGCGAGCTTGTGTACTACTGTCGAAAGGCCTGAAAAAGCCTCTTCATCCCAGCCACCATCACACAGCGTATGCCAGGTATCACATATCTCACTGACGGTCTCAGGTAAACGTCTGGCATAATCCAAACGTTGGTTTTCTAACTCACTTTGATGATCTACAGAATTATTCATTACTTATTAAATTGGTACGCCATATCATCCCTTATTATAGAACCACTTTAATCTTTAATGACTCATCGCTGGGAAAACAATAATTTATTACTAAATTTATACTAGTTGGCCGCCATAGAACACTATGACTCTCAAACGCCCTAATTTTTGCAAGTGTAAAAAAGCACGGTATCTAATACAGCGCAATAATGGATAAAAGATAACGGATAAAGCAAAAATTAAAGATAATGGAGAGCTTATTTTTCTGAATTGATCAAGATATAACCTAACAATTAAATCAAAACTAGTACAAACATTTAGTTTCAAACGGCCATTGCTTAATACCGCCACGCATCGATCTTTACTTCACCTTTTAATAAATATAAATAATCTTGCTCGTTTAAATTCGAGTGAATCTGCATCATCTCACCTGACTGTAACTGAAAAAACCTATGATTCTCGCAATTTCCACCAGCGCTCATGGAAATCAACTCCGCCAATTCACTAACATCTAACAGAGTATTCTTCTCATTTAATTGATTCCTTTTAACCATATGTTCAGTAAGACATAAGTTGCTGAAAAACTAAGACAGGAAATATACAGAATCCACCTCTAAAAGGAAAAAGGCAAAGAAAAGCGCGCTATATTGGTGCAATATTACAATTGCCGCTAATAATTAGAAACTATTGTGATTTACCCTCGGTTATTTTAATTTTTAACGCGCCTTCTCTAGTAAAACTAGAGATTATTACTAAACTTAGTAACAATTGGTAATCACACCATTGCTAGACCCTCAAATGTACTAAATTCCACCAACTCAGGCCGATGATGATGCTTCAGCATACTCTCCGGCGACAAACGAGATGAGAGTCATGGCACAAGGCATAGCAGATCAAAATATCGGGTATCTCCCTAACGTTAAAAACCTCAGTTGCAGATGCATAGAAAAATGCAGACAGATAGTCGTAATGCTTGTTATTCCACAATCTAAGAAATACATGATACTGAGCATTAAAATTTATAGGCAGAAACTTGCGCCACACATTAACAGAGGCTCATCGTGCATCGGCCACGAAGTAATAAAAATACACAAGAAACAAAACTGGTTCAAACGTTGCAGTAGTACTGTAATAGATAATGCTGCGGGATTAGGCATGGCGATGCTAACAGGAAAAATCGTACAAAGTTATGTAGAGGTCGAGCAGTTCAGCAACTTGTGGGGATTAATAGCGACACGTCCGGTAGTAAGTGAAAGCACCTACGAAGTCTTAAGCTTTACCGTTGAATTTTTTATTGCATTACTCGTATTCACACTCACTGAGCACTATCTGTCTGAATACCGGAAGAGAAAAAAAGAAAACATAAATAATAAAGATAATAATAGTGGCTCCTGCGCCTAATTTATTCATCTTAGATTGCATTGAAAATCGAACGCTATACTAAAAATTTTTAATAAATGAGCCAAAACAAACCAAATAATTTAAACATAATTTATATCAGGAATTTTTCATGACTATAAAAACACTTATCATTTCAACCCCGATACTATTAATTAGCTTACAAAGTTTTGCCGGCTCTACACTAGATGCAGCTATTGGCGGTGGCATTGGCGGTGCAACAGGTGCAGCCATTGGTAATGAGCTTGGCGGTCGAGAAGGTGCAATACTTGGCGGCGCAATAGGTGGCGCAACAGGTACAGCGATTGCCACTAAGGGTGACAAACAAAGCGGTTATACCGAAAAGAAAACTGTCAGCATTGAATATAAAGAACCTAGCAGTAATAATAAAGGATCATTCTGCCCACCTGGGCAAAAAAAGAAAGGTCGCTGCTAATAACAATAGTTTAGCCAGATCAAAATTAAACGGACTGTAGAGGTTAAATTTTACCTCTGCTGTCCGTTCTAGTTATTAGAGTTAATCACTCTACCTCTTTAATTCAATCGAACTAATTAAAACAGCTTGATTTACTTGCTGCGTGGTGCCCTAATATAGTGTTACGGATTATTTTGTTACTCACTTATCCTAAAGGGGTGCGAAATCATGAATATTGCACAAGCAGTACTGATGTTTATAGTGCTTTCAATAACTTCAGCAGCATTTGCTAAATCATCAGACATTACTTTTGTACCGAGTGTAGCACTAGCCAAAAGTTCTCTTGAATTTGTAAGAAACAGTACCGGACCACTAGGTAATGCAGACCAGAAAGCTGATTATTACGTACTAAACTTAAATGGCACCTGTTTAATTACTCCGTCTTTTACTTTTGTCTAAATTTAAGATAATGTGTCTGCCAATGATTTAACTTAGAATCATTTCAAATACACATAAATTGGGAGATATAACTATGGCAGATCTTTTTTCTGACGAATGGATGAAAAGCTTCAAAGACGCATGGAACAACGAACCTTCACTGTCTGACGCACTGGCTAAAATCAACTTCAACTCAGTAATTGGTTACGGCTTTCAAGGTGACGGCACCCCTACTGGCGTCATCACCGTAGAAAATGGCAAAGTGACCGCAGCGGGCGCTTACGATGGCGAAACACTAAGCTGGGATATTCGCGCTAAACAGGCAAACTGGGAAAAATGGTTGAATAAAGGCATCGGCATGGCCGGTCTCGGTATGGCTTATACCACTGGTAAAATGAAATTTGTCGTTGGTGACTACATGTCAATGGCGAAGGATCCACGTATGGCGGGCCCTTTCATCAAAAGTTTCAACGTTATGGGTACTATCTAAAAGTAAGAGATAGTATGTAAGAAAAAAGGGGCGGAGGGATTATTAAAACTTAATCCCTCCGCCCTTTTTTATTTGCCGTTTTAATTGCTGCTTTAATTATTGTTTTAATTATTGCTCGATGTCATACGCCATTTTTTCCATTCGGGAAAACCGCCTCAAAAGTAATGTACTTTTGTAAAACCCCAGCTTAAAGCTTTTTCAGATGCCCGGTAACTACGACTGCACACTACACCACTACAATAGATGACTATGCTCTGATCTTTTTTTGCAACACCATTAAGCATGGCTTCATTAAGGTTATGTTTAAAATCCATATGAATCGCATTAGGTATATGAGCCTTTGCATAATATTGCGGATTGCGAACATCAATAAAAACCACGCCCTGATCAAATAACTTTTTAGCCTCCGACACTGATGTGGTAATTGCACCCTCAACATGTTCTGGAGAACGATACTCGCTTTTCGCTGCATGGCTAACACTAACAACCATCAGACACGTTAAAAATACGAAGCTCTATAATTTAAAACACCAGCTATTCATAAATATTATTACTTCTGATTGATCACATAGCATAATATTTTGACGACCTGCTCGGGTGTAGTCGCCCATGCCATGGCTGCAGCATCCACTTCTTTTAGCGGATGGATAATATCTTCCTCATGCAGTGTTATATAAGGTTTGCCTGTAGCCGCAAGGCAGCCCGCATCAAATGCGGCATTCCACTGCTTAAATTTATCACCGAAACGTACTACTGCAATATCACAGTGCTCGATAAGTGTTTTAGTACGTATGCTATTAACTTTAGACGACTTATGATCACGCCAGAAACTACTCTCTTCACCACCTAACAGATCACCTGCCGCATCGCTGGCTTCATGATTGGTAACTGCCGAACTAAAAGTAACAGGAAGATTAAGTGATGCTGCACCGGACTTAATTTTCTCACGCCAGTCAGTGTGTATTTCGCCAGACAGATATACATTCCAGTTCATAAATTTCTCGATTATTAATTAAAAGGTGGGGAGGGCATTTACAATTCACAGGTTATATCTGAATACTAAAACAGATTACCCATGTTAGAAATAATAATATCTAAAAGGGACAGGTGAAATTTAGTTACCTACAAGTAACTGCGTAAAGTCATCAGCTGTTACTGGATGACTAAAGTAATAGCCCTGGACTTCGTCACAACCAAACTCCTTCAATTTAGCGAGCTGAGCCTCAGTTTCCACACCCTCAGCTATCACGGTTATGCCGAGATTGTGACCCATAGATATAATAGCCGAGGTTATTGCTTGATCATCGACATTATCACTTATATCACTAACAAAAGATTTATCTATTTTTAAATGACCTATCGGCAATTGTTTAAGATACGACAGTGATGAGTAACCCGTGCCAAAATCGTCTAGAGATAAAGTAACACCCGCATCATTAAATAACTTAAAGTTATCAATCATCTTATCTAAATTTTTCATGATCATGCTTTCTGTTATTTCCAGCTCCAGTGACTGCGAAGGCAACCCTGTTTTATTAAGCACTTCTAAAACCTCTGCGGCCAGACTCCTTTTTTCTAACTGACGAGCAGAGAGATTAACTGCGATTCGAAAATCTTTTAAATAATCGCCCACCCATTCATTAGCCTGCTCACAAGCAACCTTTAACACCCAGTCACCTATCTCCAAAATAAAGCCTGTTCTTTCTGCCACAGAGATAAAATCCAACGGTGAAATAATTCCTCTCTCAGGATGATTCCATCGGATAAGCGCTTCTGCCCCGATTATTTTATTTGTCTGTATATTAATTTTGGGCTGATAATAGACAACGAACTCATTTTTCTTAAGCGCGCCTCGCAAACCATCTTCAAGAAACTTTCGCTCGATCAGATCATGCTGCATTTCATCTTTATAAAATTGATAACAATTCTGGCACTCCACCTGCAACAAGTTCTTGGCAGTATGCGCATTTTTGATGAGACTATCGGTATCATGACCATCTTCAGGGTATTGGCTTATCCCTATGCTCGCAGTAATGTAAGACTCTTGCCTGTCTACTTTGACTGACTGTTTAAAATACTGAAGAATGTATTCTGCTTTACTGGCAAGTTCACTACTAGCCAGCTCACTGCTTGCATTCGTGTTTTCAACAAGGTGAACGAACTCGTCATCATTAAAACGTACCAGAGTATCATCATCTCCTAGCTCTTTTTTAAGTCGTCTGCTTATATCCTTTAATACCTCATCACCATGTGCATAACCGACCATGTCGTTAATATCTTTAAGTTCATTGATACCTATAAACAACAGCGCCAGCTTTTGGCCACGCGCCTTTGCTTTTTCTATGGCATACCCAAGCTTACTGTTTAAATAGTTACGATTAGGCAGTTCAGTTAATTCATCATGAAAAGCGAGGTACGAAAGCTCCTTTGTTCTGGTATCAATAAAATTAAACAAGCCTTCTGATACAAGTTCAAAAAATTCAGGAACTGGCGCAGCCTGCTCTCCGCTCTCAGTTGTATGCTTTACATTTTCAGATTCCTTCAACGCTATCACAGTCGAACTAAAATTAAGTAAGCGATGCGCTTTATTACTGGTATAAAATTCGCCCAGAGTAAAAGACCCGCAATAAGGCGCCAGCTTGCTTAATGACTCAATTTCATATTCAACGATGTTTCGTGGTAAAAATAATTTTCTACCCTCACAGTAATACGAGAAAATAACCTCTGGTGCATCCATATTCTCAGAAATTCTGTTCGGTAAAAAATTATTTTCAAGGATGCTTGCCGGATTTCCATAACCGATATAGACACTATCGCCTTCGCGCACATTACCCGATACAATGAACGACTCACCATCGAGTCCAATGATGCCGCGAGCAAATACAAAATCATCGCGCTTGATGATTAAAGGAAATGCCGACCCTATACCTGGCAACGCATCGACAATATTCTGGCCAAGGTAATGGTGAAATAAACTTAATGGCGTCCTATCCGAAATACTCTCAACCAGGTTATCTTTTGATTTTGTAATAGTAAATTCTTGCCCCACCTGCTGCCAGCCAAATGAGTTATCACGATAAACTTCTAGTTTTTCAGAGTTAAGGCTAACCATCACCGCACCACGCTGAATTATTTTATCGCCGGCAATGATATAAGTATCAGTAAATGTTGCTGTGGCTGCAACACCACCTGCAATTAACAGATTATTTCTGTACTCGGTTACCCCATCGAGAAATACCTCGCCATTAATCGATGCCGCATCGCAGAAACTTATTAACAGCTGCGTATCAGACTGCACGACCTTATTAGCAAGCTCATTACCAGCAGATTTACTATCTTTAGCATCTTCGCAATATGCCAGTTGCAATGTGGATTGTGTGAAACCGATGATGCTTAGAACGATATTATTGCTCGAATAAACATTTGCCGCATTTATCGTTTCATCGCTCGATACACCGATAACCACAGCATGAGGAATAAATTCTTGAATTTTATCTAGAACTTGTTGAAGATATTCAAGATCAGCAGTTGAAGAGAATACCTGGATTAGTACAGATGAGCGCTTCGTAAATCCTTCGAAATCCGCATTGCATGGTACTTCATTGACGTTTAGTGTTACTGTTTTTACATCCATTGTATGTAATCCGCTTACAATAAATAACAGCTATTATCATAACCACATTTCCACAATAAATCTAACGCATTTACCTTTAATTATATAAAGCTAGACTCAAAATCAAGAGGATTTGTAGCAAGGTAACTGTCATGTCTTTCGATATGATAAGGATGCACCATGCATCCACTTAGACACGCATCGATTGCATCATCAATACTTTCAAAGGTATCCAGAGAATACCCATCTTCAGCAACCAGTGATGCACTGTGGCCCGACCATTCTTTTATATGGTAATTCATCTCTTCATACCTCCATCGCCAGTTACTGCTTCTAACTTCACTAGCTCATTGCCCTTTAACCTAGATTCGTAGTCCAAAGAGTCCTTAACCTGTAAATAATCATTATTCATATTTTCAAACAACCATAACGAAAACAGGTCAAATTTACTTAAATAGTTGGTTTCAGCTTCATCGTACTCACACAATTCACATACTGTGCCGGCCATAACTCTCGCCTACGTTTGTTGATTTACAGCCGACAGTATTAACTCGATTTATTGAAACAAGATGACAGAATTGTTAATTATTTATGACAGTTACGGAAATTTAATCATGATACAGCCATATTTATAAGTTAAAATTACAACACTAAAAATATACGAGAGTTAAATATGAATATAAAAAAAATATTATTAATAATGGGTTTTTCAATAATCAGTGCGTGCGCATCAAACGAAGCAACTATGGATACTGATGAAAACAATGCAGAAGTGGCTAAAGATGAAACGGTTACTGCTGCAGAAGAGTCGAAAGTAGAAGATCACGCAATGAAAGAAGAATCAACTGAAACCACTGCGGAAGTTACTGAGACTGCTGCAACAACAGAAGCTGCAACCAGCGACTCAAATAATAAAGTGTCGACATGTGAAAATGGCGACCAGGTTCGGACCATCAGTGTTATCTATGACAATGCAGAGACAGACACCATTTGTGAAGTAACCTATGAGAAGTCCACAGGTGTACAAACATTATGGACAGCAAACTCTGACAGGGATTACTGCATGAATCAAGCCGCAGCGTTTATTGAGAAACAAGAAGGCTGGGGATGGACTTGCAGCAATATAGAATAATCTAAATAAAATAAAAGACAAAAACCGCAGGGGTTGCAGGCAAACGAAAATTGTCTGCAACCCCTTTTTTTCTATATTTAACACTGACACGCCCCTCGCTTCCTCTTTAATTCAGTGAATTTGAAGGCGGCATGGCTTTACCAAAAGAAATTAAAAAACCCAAATAGGCATTATTTATTATAAAAGTGGCCAGTATCACTACTGGCGATGACGACCTGAATGAACACCTCAAAAGTTCTGCTTTTTTCAACGCTGCACAGTTTCCAATAATCATGTTTGTCAGCACAGATTTTGAGTGGATAGATGCATCTACGGCAAGGTTAAGCGGAAATCTAACTCTGCACGGAATCACAAAACTACTAATCTTTAATGTTGTTATTGATTCAACTGAAAATAATGATTCAAAGAAAAGTGACAACTTATCAATGCTGGCAATTGCAGTAGTTCAACACTCAGATTTTGGCATGCATGAATTACAGATATTGGTCAGTGACAAAGTTAAAGTTAACTTAAAGCTAGAAGCACAACGAATGCCTGGATAAGTTAAAAGAGCGCTAAAGAAAGAACAGAAAAAATGGGTCGGTGACAAAACGTAATAATTCAATTTGCCACCGGCCCTTTTAATTTTTTTAACTAATCACAACGCGGATCACCCTTTTGTGTCCAGCGAATAACGAAACCAGGAATCGGCAGTGAGTCACAACCATGATCTTCTTCACAGATAAGATCCCATTGTGGCTCTGCTTTCTGATGGCACTCAAAACAGTTTCCACCAAATTTATTATTTACCTGTGTAGTACCGCGCACCTTTATTTTTGAGCCTTCTTCAGAGACGTCCAACTCAAAGAACTCCCAATCATTGGTAATTGTATTCCAGCCTTTATGATGCTTTATCATGACTTCTGCCGGAATCAACTGCACCACAGAACCCGGAGGATAAGTTGCACCTTCTGGTGACATCGCTGAAGCAACCGTGCCGTCTAAATCACCCAGAATATTACTCACAAAAAAACCGCGTACCGGGCGCATCTTTTTCAAACACACAAACGTATCTTCAGTCACTGGTATGGCTTTAGTTGGATCGGTAACGCCAACTTCCACAGCAGTTGGCATTCCGCCATCTGCATCCGCCTCAGTGCTTGACACCATACAACCACTACAGATTAGTAGCCACAAACAAATCGATACCATTAATGTTTTCATAATTACTGCTGTTATTTTCTAATAGGGAATTCCCTCTAATTTGCTATAGAAACCGTGCTCAACCCCCTTTTATTCTACTCATCTTCCGGCGATTTTGTTAATATTTTTTTCCCCGTAAACATAGCAGAAATAAGGTTGCCGCCTTCTTTCAACTCGGTAATGACTACAGCAGAGATATGAACGACGATAAATAGCAACAGTGTGTAGAAACCATAATAATGAATAGTAATAAATGGTTTACGGAATGCACGCATCGCTTTATATGCCTCTTCATCATACAATTCTTTCGAATAAGGCACGAGCGTTGCAGGGTCAATACCTGGGGCGGCGATCCAGTTAGCGATCCATGACCCTAATGGCGGATAGTATATATCTGTACCCGCTAATACCAAACCAGTAACTGCTTGGACAAACAAAAGAAAAATCAGCAGAGTAACAGCAAGGCGCCCAAGAGGGTTATGCCCGAGATATTGTTTTGCTTGCCCACTGGAAAAATTAGAAATGTAATCGCGTGTTTCTTTTATGTAACCTTGCCTAAACGGCAAGAATGCTGACCAGCGCGAATAACGTCCACCTATGAAAGCCCAGATAATTCGCCATGACAGGTTAAGTGCAAACACATAACCTATCCAGACATGTATTGTCTTTAGGAGGATTTTTCCTTCTACGGATACGCCTAGCAGTTTTGCATTGAGGATAACCACGCCGATAGCTATTAGTCCAATAATGCACAGTACGTTAATCCAGTGAAACCGACGTACACCTGCATCCCAAATCGCATAGATTTTAATGTCAGTCATGAAGCACCCTTTTTAAATTTAATCGCTAATAATAAATATTAGTCACAACAGAACTGATTTAGTTGCTTTTTATCAAGGAAACTCCATTTAAAGAAAAATAAAGAGGACGGGCGATAGAATACGATTGGTCTAAATTTATTCCACCCATCAATCACCCTTCAATCAAAACCGATTTAACATCGCCGGATTATAGGTGTCAGTAGACAAACTCAAGCCCGCATCACCCATACGCTGGTCGAGAACTCGAATCTTACCCACCAAACCTTCCATCGTGATGGTATTGTCATCCAGCTCATAAAGCTGCTTAGACCCACGATACATAAAATTTGTGATAATCATGGCATCGTTATCGTTGTTTTCAACGGCCGCTTCAATCTTGCGTAATTTACGTTGTATCCGATTTAACTGTTGTTTTAAATCCCACACATAGACCACCTCAACCATATAAGGATGCTGGCGATACTTATTCAATACAATAAACACAATTATAGCTGCAGCAGCTACGCCCGCCAGGTTATGCATAAAATGCGAAACATCAGGACTGCTAAAAAGGTAAATAAACAGCGTTGAAGCAGCAACGGTGATAATCATAAGCGCCACTGCCATGCCCGCAAATACCACCCTAAGATGCTTGCGATATCGCATCTTGTTAATTTCTCTTAGTCGCATTTAAAACACTCAGTATTAAAAAAGGTGATTTTACCGCAGACCAGACAAGGGAGTTTGAAGATTTTTCGTCTCCTTTAATTCGCCTCCTTTAGCTCTTTAGTTATAGTTTTTACTCAAGATCTTATATTTTGTCATAAGGTCATCGCATATCTGCTTAGGCGCATCACACTGACTTACAACCTTCACTTCTAGTTCACTCTTTTGATTGCTATAAATTATCTTTTTAAACATTGCGGGTGAGACGTTATTTATTTCTGGCGCCAGAAACCAGTAAACGCGGTTTCCGTCTTCTATTTTGGAAACTATGCTCCATCCATCCTCGTGAACAATATTTGCTAAAGGATCGATGCTTGATGCATCTGACTTATTATCTGTTTTGTTACAGGAAACCAGAACAAAAAACAGAAGTAGAGTAATAATGTAATGTGAGTACTTCATATCGTCTCTAGTGATCCGTCTGATTAAGTTGGGCAGCTTAAATCGGGCTGCGCACTTTAATATACTGCTCTTAGATACCCGATAGGTCAAAACTTATCTACATGGACGTAGGTAGTAGAGTAATGCAGGACGCTTACATGGATGTAAGCGGTAGAACGACTCATTAGGGCAGGAAGCCCGTAATTAGAATAACGCATCGTTACATGGATCTAACTTATTAGTGCAATGCAGGAGTATTTGCCGAGGAGCTGTTGCCGATAAATCCCTCCTACCCCTTTAATTTTAAACTCAAGATCAGTTTTAAACACAAAGGATTCATAAATTTAACGTAGAATTACCCCTCTGCAAGCCAGTCGAGACTGCCCCATAGAACGACAGCTTATTCGTCAGGTACATAAATGATTCTCTATTCAATTTTACTTTTTTCTCTAGCCGCATCTCTCGGTTTATATTTAGTAGTGTTAGGTACTCGTTACCACCGCAGTTCATTAAAAGTCGGCTTAATCCATTCCAGTATAGGCTTGCTCGCTTTAGTCTTATTGATTTTGCAAATTATGAATGGGGCAATTAATAAATATAATAATGTCGCTGCTTTATTAATGCTTTTGGCTGTTATTGGCGGGATTATGTTGTTTGCTTTACGCGAGAAAAAAGAACCACCACCAATGATGCTTGTCGTCATACACGCAACCATGGCACTTGTCGGGTTGTTGCTATTATATTTAGGCTTTGATTTTTAATTAATAAATACGACTATCTACTACTATCTACTACTAAACAAGGGACGTAAAAAAAGGGGCCGGAGGGATTATTATTTAATCCCTCCGGCCCCTTTTAATTGATTTGGGTATTACAATCAGATCGGTGTAACCTTGTTTGCACACGGTCCCTTCTGACCTTCGCCCACTTCATATTCCACTTGTTGTCCATCATTAAGTGTTGCGTAATCGCTACCGCTCTGGATTTCAGAATGGTGTACGAATAAATCCTTACCTCCATCATCTGGAGTGATAAAGCCAAAACCTTTGCCTGCATCGAACCACTTTACTGTACCTGTACTCATTTCACTATTTTCCTGTCTTGATTAGAATTTCATATATATTGATGGTGTTTCATATATATTTTGAACTTAAGTATTATAAGTAAAAAACAGGGAAAGGCAAAATGCTTTTTAAAAAAAAATAGATTTACTCCATATTAGAAAAAATAGCTCTCAGCACCCCATTACCACCTTTAATAGCTATTATTCCGAAAACAAAGCCAAGTTGAGAATGATTCTCATTTATAACTAGCCCATTCAATTCAAATTCTTCATAGTTGATTTTGCAATAATGCATCCCGCATCTGCATATAGGCAATTAGAAACTCAAAAAACATTCGCCAAAATAGCTCCATAAACAAAAATGAAGTTATAAAAAACGCTACAAGCTTGGCCTGTTGTTTTCTATTTAGTGATTTCCATATTTTTTCCTTTCCGCTTTCATACACAGTATTTACAAATTTGTATTTTCGAATAAACCAGGTGAGAAAGGACCACATGCCGACGGGTAAGATGACCGCCCCGATGTAATAAAATATTATTAAAACCTCAGTACTAATAAAGCTTTTAAACGTAAGAAAATCCATTATGCGTAAATACCTAACTTATCTATGATAATGCTAACTTTACCATTCCCCCTAAATAAAAGGAGGACGGTAACAAAACGCAATAGTTCACATTTGTCACCGACCCGTTTAATTCTTCCGTCGTTTAAAATCTTCTGTAAGATAGCCAGATTACAACTATATATACAGAGGAAAAACTGATGGAAGGTAAAAAGAATATAGTCTTTGGTTTTCTGTTTCTGGTCATCACCGCCAGTTTAGGACCTTATATGATTTTGACATTATTGCCGGATGCTGAAAAAGCATCCTCAGATAAACAGAGGGTATTATCTAATCTACAGTTAGCCGTTATTTCTGACTTTGAAAATACAGAAACACTGGAAGAGATGACCACCGATGAAATTGCAAAAACCAATTCGGAAGCAATCCTGGCAATAAACACTAACCTCAATGCCAGGATATCGATTGATACCATCAAGGGAGGACCACACGCTCACGGAAACCTGGAGGCTTTGCTGAATATTATTGTCGGCATAATCCTCGGTTTACTCACACTGCCATCACTCTACAAACAGATTCTCAGCTGGATTTTTATCGTTGGTACCGTAATGCATGCAGGTATGGCATTCCTGGGGGTTTTTGGTTTCGCATGGGCAGGTATGCTATTAGCGACAGGTATCGGGCCGGTGTTGATACTGTTAGGTCTATTGCTTATGGCAGTTGCAACATTTGTTGGTTATAAGAGAACTTGATGATTTAAAAGGGGGCGGTAGTAGAGTAATACAGGACGCTTACATGAATGTAAGCGGTAGAACGACTCATTAGGGCAGGAAGCCCGTAATTAGAATAACGCATCGTTACATGGATGTAACTTATTAGTACAATGCAGGAGTATTTGCCGAGGAGCAGCGCCGATAAACCCCTCCGCCCCTTTTATTTACGTCCCCTTTTATTTTTTCTGTATAGCGATATAAAGATCTTCAACCATTTTCCTTGCCCACTCCGCCTTTCGCAAAAACTTCAGACTAGATTTCACCGACGGATCATTTTTAAAACATTTGATATTGATACGATCGCCCAACTCATCCCAACCAAAATGCTCTACCAGAGCATTCACAATATGCTCAAGTGTTTTTCCGTGTAGCGGGTTGTTCTTTTGTTGGTGAGTCATACGCAGTAAATTTAAGGAAAGAAATTACAGGGAATATTATTATAATCTTTTTCAACGATTATAAATCTACCTTCAAACAGTTATTAATATCTCGGCTTTCACGAATTAATCGATTGCCTTCAAGGCTGGGAAATTCATTAGCAGACTTTGCCAGTCGATCATATAAAACAACATTCACCGTTGCAGCCAAATTCATGCAACCAACCGTCGGCACATAAACAACCGCATCTGCCCTGTTGATAATGTCCTGACTGATCGTACCGTCTTCCGGGCCGAAAATATATAAAGCATTGTGCGGGTGCCGGTACGCCGGTAAGGCAATCGCGTTTTCAGCAAATTCAATACATACAATGTCTAAATTGTCAGGCGTGTCGTCAATCAGATGCTCAACGCCTGTAATCGCAATGTCCTTGCTCACCTTACGACTCATATCAACGGTGCAAGGATTAAGTCTGGCCGCACGAGGGTAACGTGTGCCGGTATAAAAAACGCTGTTAACGCGATAGTTACCTGCCGCACGTAACACAGAGGCTACATTCTCCGGGCTTTTGGGATTAAGTAACCCAATACAACTTTTTTCAGGATTCATAACTCTTTTTTTAGTATCTTCGATTAAAGGGGTCGATTAAAGGGGTCGATTAAAGGGTTCTAACCCCATTAATTTTAATTCTACCAAACAATTTGGAAAATCAGCGGGAGAATTATTTAGTCGCACCCCCCCATTATTCCTAATTACTCATTACAATAAACACCTGCATTCCTTTATAATCACGTTTTTTTCGAATTAAACTCAGGTAGAACCTAATGCAAGCAAATGAACTATCAGCAGATGACCTTAAATTAACGTCAGCTGCTCAACAAAAAATGGCTGAACTACTCGGCACTGTAGATGGCGATATTGCTGGCATCCGTATCTATTCACAAGCAGGTGGCTGCAGCGGTATGAGCTTTGGCATGACATTTTCTGAAAGACTGGAAGAACATGATCTCGTTCGTGACAATGAAGGCGTAAACTTAATTGTAGCTCCAGACACTATCGAGCTTCTGCGCGGAGCAGAGATCGACTATGTTGATAACGGTGATGGCAGCCCATCATTCGTCTTTAATAATGTACCTGAGCCAGAAAGTGCCGGCGGTTGCGGAACCTGCCCGTCATCACAAGGTGGTGGCTGTAGTTAAATAATAGGGGTCAGAACAGAATGGCACTTACTTAAGCTGAAAAGGCACTTTCTCTCGGTAAATTCGTCATTGCGAGGTACGAAGTAATCTCTGGCAGATAGGCATCAGACACTAATAGATTGCCGCGCTACCGCTCGCAATGACGGAGATTTCGGCTTAAGTAAGTGCCATTCGGGTCAGAACACAGTTTTGGCTAATATTAGAAACAATTGTGTTCTGACCCCCATTAAATTTAATTTTTAACGACTAACTATTCTTCAAGTGCGATAGATGCCATTTTCATCGTGCTTTCAAATGATTCTGCACCCGCAATAAATAAAGCATTATGGCAGAACATGGCATCATCAATACCAGTCACTTCTTTAAGCTCTTTATCGGATAAACCTGCCCACTGTTTAGGCAGCGATTTTCTGTCTTTAAATGAACCTAGTTCAACAGGTACCGTTTGAATTCTCCATTCGCCAGACTGAGCTGGGTAAACCACGTATAAAGCCTCTTCAGATAAGGCGTGAACCGTTCTTTTCCACGGGGTATATTTTTCTAATACAATCACTCTTGGATCTTCTGCATTATCAATAGCTTTAGCCACAATTGCTTTCGCACTAATGCCACCGTTAGCAGATGCAATAAATCGTGTTAAAACACGCGATGCAAAATCAACCGCTTCATCAAAACAGGCATCAAATTGACTATCTTCTTGCCAGGTCGGGTTAAACATTGAAATAGTTTGGCTAAGGCTAATACCTTTAGAAACACCTTCGACATGACCACAATCGATGGCATCAATCGTTGATACAAGACCAGTATCAACTGCATTTACTACGTCCTGATTACCCTGGCATATCTCTAAACCATATTTCTGCCAAATCAAACCAAATGAGGAATAAGGAATACCATTTTCGCGCTCACCTGCACCACCACGTTGATGATGATCAAAACGGTCTGCATCCGCATCATATATACCACCGACATCAACCACAATGTCTGCATTAGCGATAAGTTCTAAATCGCGCGTGCGAATGAGCTTAAAAGCAGGGAATACGCCCTTAAGTGCAGCGATACTGAAGACATCGTCTGCATGGAAATTACCGTTGTGAGTTGCTATCGTTTTATCATTCATTGGTTTTGCGTTTTGTTATATAAAGAGATGAAGGTGTTGCAAGCTCAACTTTAATGCTTTGAAGATATTTCATCATCAAGTTTAATAAGCAAAAAAACTGAGAGCGGATTTTATACGAAGACAGCTAACTAAAACAGCTGATATTTAGAGGGACAATGGATGCACAGAGATTATATTTTATATCTCCCCGCCCCCTTTAATTCTTAATTATTATTTAACAAGGGTATTACCGGCTTTAATCCATTCATTAAGTTTTATGTCAGTTCGATAAACCCCGGTGAAACCCAAATCGCGTAGCGACTTAGTTGCCAGGGCACAACGACTGCCGGCCTTGCAATAGAGGTACATCTTCTGCTCCATTCTGGTCTTGTCAGGATAGCCAACTTTTCCCCAGATCTTAAACTCGATAACACCTCTGGGGATATTTATAGCACTGGGCACGTGCCCATCGGCAAATTCGTTAGGTTCACGCACATCAATAATCCAAATTGCAGGATCGTCAATAGCCGCTTTGAACTGATCAAGAGTTACAACAGGTGTCGCCTTTTTAGCTGCGACAACGATGTCCACCAATATTTGTGGATGCTTACCCGCATTCACCGCTAATGGTGATGTAAAGACTAGAAGTAAAACCAGTAACTGAGTAAATTTACACTGTTTCATTACAGACTCCCTCAACTTAGTTGCTCATATTTAAGCTTCGATGTATTCATCGAAGCCACTCAAATAAATGCTAACGCCATCAATTACTAGAGATGTTGATATTAATCAAAATATAAGATAATTAGGGGCAGATAAAAAAAGGAGACGGAGGAGTTATTTTTTATTCTTAAAGCTTGGCTGAATTCAGAAACTTACTGACCGCTTGCCAGTAATCCTCACTATCGTCGTATTTGTTCCACAACGCTCTGGAGCCATGTCGACCAGCTGTTGCAGGAATGAAACTTGTTTTTGTTTTAGTTGGAATAGCCTCATAAATAACATTCCAGCTATCCACTTCATTTTTTGATGATGTTATGAATGTTGGCGCTTTAATATTTTTTGCAGAATCTCGTATCCATGTTTTGCTTTTTCCTATGTGAGAAAAATACTCTCCCGGTGAGAAAGCAAGCACGCCATCAATCAGCTGCGGGTAGTCACCCGCTACTTTGAGCGCCAGCGAGGCCGAATAGGAACTGCCCCAGGCTATTACTTTATTGTGGTTATATTTTTTGCGGGTGTACTGTAGTGCAGCAATAAGATCAGGCAAGGCATCAGCATAGTTTGTGCTTAATCCTGCGTTGCTGGCGCGTATCGCCGTTTCATTATCCTTACCCCGCGAATATTCTCCAGAGCGCAAGTCAACGGCAATACAGTTAAAACCAAGCTTGTTTAGCCGTGGTGCAATTTCGTTATATTCACCGCGGCTCGATCCAGCTTGATGAAATAATACAATGATAGGCGTGGTGTCTATCGGGTGTGAAAAATAGGTGTCTGCTGTTATCAATAAATTATCAGCTGACTTAAAGTCTATGACAATACTTTCCGATGCATGAGAGACGGTAGAGAACAAAATTAAGAAGCAGCTAGTCAGTAGGTTTCGTAACAGCATGTTTATTGTCCTCAGTAGGTGATAATACGAATGTTGTGAAATTATTAAAGGAGGAAGAAGTGGTTAAACTGTAACCCCTCAGTCCCGTTTAACTTTATTTCTTTAATTTTTACTGCTTTATTTTTTATGTCTGGCCAGGTAAATAGTATGACGACTACCTTTACCTTTATGTGCCCTAACGGTTTTAGCTTTAACCTTAAAACCAACTTTTTTCAGTTGCAAAGTGAATTTTGGATCATGCCATGCTGACCATATAGCTAACATGCCACCAGGACGAAGCGTTTGTCGAATAGCCTGTAAGCTTTCGATTGAATATAGATAGTTATTGTCGGCTTGTGTAAAACCCTCCGGGCCGTTATCAACATCTAATAAAACAGCATCATAAGTAGCTTGCTCTGCTTCGACTTGCTTTACTTTAAACAGTTCAGCCACATCACCCAGGTGCACCACAACCCTATCATCATCAAGCGGCCTACCCGCACATTCGCCCAATGGACCTTTATTCCATTCAACAACTTCGGGTACCAGTTCAGCAACAACCAGCTGAGAACTTTTTGTTGTTGCTTTGAGCGCGGCGTCCAGAGTGAAGCCCATCCCCAGGCCACCGACTAACACCTTAGACTTCTCTACCCCTTGAATATGCGCACAACCTAACTCAGCCAGGGCTAACTCAGAACTATGTACTCGGCTGTTCATTAAGTCTCCACGCACACCTTTTAGACTGATAGAAAAATCATTCCCTTGCTGAGCCAGTCTTAGCTCACCACCGTTATTGGGAATATCGGCTGTACCTAATAATATCTTGGCAATCATAATTTTTTAATTTAAGAGTGGAGGGCTAAAAATGAAACGTAGTATCAATGGGAGACAGACCACGTTTTTACATTAATCATGGTCTGCCCTGTATTATATTCTGATGATTATTATTTAATTTAATGCTTCACCTCATGCCCTTTAGAATCCCCAAAATGATGTACACCACCTTCCAGGCAATCATCATAGATAATCTCTTTTTCTGACATGCAACTCAAGAAATTTTTAACAGATGTCCAGCTACACAGTACTTCCCGCTCATCATTAAGCGCGACAATTTCACCTGTGATTCCATTAATACAAAACAGATCATGCCAGTCACCGTAAAACGGTATTAACGACTCATCTACTTCCCATTCTAGTCTAAGCTCTAATCCTTTCTCGATTTCTTCCCATGACCAGAACGGCATAGCGAGTGCTTCTAGCTCGGCATTAAAATAGATTGAGGCATATTTTTTGTTCAGGCTTTCGGCTTGCTTCAAAAATTTTATATAGTCTTTCATTATTATTAATCGTGGCGACCACTATTATTCTTTTTCATTTAGCAATGCTGATTGCTTATCCCAACTGACTGTTTCAAGACATTCTAGCATTTGATAAATTGCAATTGCTTGCCGAGCGTCTTTTGCTGGTGTTTTTCTTGTGGATTTCAAAAATGCGTGAATAATTTTTAAATTACCGTCTTTTGATTTAGAAAAAAGCACCCTTGCTGATTCTTTACCATTATCAACTCTGAGCTTATAAATAGTGCCTTTATATTTCCAAATTTTTGAATTTAAAGATTTAAGATGTTTGCCATGATAAACATCTCCATGCTGCACATAAGATTTAAACTTGTTATATATCTTAATGCAAAGCCTTTCCGATATTCCGTCAAAAAACAAATATAAAGGGCGAGTCATTTTATTTTTTTCGACTAAAAGTATATTCATAATACTCGCGATTAAAAAATCAATATCAAGTCAATTTTAATCGTAATTACTCGGTATTGCTAACGTTCGAGTTAATCAAGCAGGTACATACCCCTTTTTATATTAATAGTGGCCCGTCCCCTTTAATTCCTCAGGTTGTTTTTACACGTTATATCATTAAACTTAACTTATATGAGGAGAAAACATGAGATTTCTTATTGTTATGCTTCTATTCGTTTTATCCTTTACATGTTTCGCCGAAGGCGCAACTCGTGTCCAGACCCCTTACGCTGAACAAAAAGTTATCTACGACTTTTATTTTGATGAACCAGAAAAAATCAATTCGGCTCTTTACTGGATTCGCTCATTGATGAACCCTTTAGGTGATGACCCATATAACTATGCGCCTGAAATGATGGACATTGTGGTTATCATTCACGGCACTGAAATCGTCACCCTGGCCCAGCATAATTATGAAAAATATAAGAATGCGGTTGAGCGCATGAGGTATTACTCAGAACTCGGCGTCAAATTCAGAGTTTGCGGACTTGCAGCAGAAGACTATGGGTACATCGATAAAGATTTTTACGACTTTATCGAAGTCGCACCCTCCGCAATTACTGAACTTTCTCACTGGCAGCAACAGGGGTACTCTCTGATTACCCCGGTAGTTATGGATAAAAAATATTCAATTGAAGAAATCCGCTGAGAAAAAATTAAAAAAGGCAGGTGCCGTTAATCCCCTGCCTCGCGATGTCCTAAATTGTGGATTATTGAATTTTACGTCTACTTAATTTGACGTCTACCTAGCTCGATCAAACCAATCAGCCCAGACCCCATCAACCACAACGCCCCCGGAATCGGTACCGCAGATACGGTTTATTTGTGAAATGGGTCTGACACATTTAATTCTATGGGGGGCTGACCCGATTGATTTATCTAATATGTTAATACCGTCGTATCATCTGCGAACAGCGCTGACAATGCACCTGTAAATTTAATACCATCGATAACATCGTCTTCTTCAAATCCGCCAACATTTTTCATACACATCTTACATGCGATGACCTGGCCGCCAGACTTCATAAATGCCTGCAACATGTCGGGAATGGTCTTGCCATTAGCGTAGGCATTCTGCGGAATATTCTTGTCTGCCCACCTAACACCCTGAGCACTTAAAAATATTGTCACCTGGATATCTTTGGTACTCAGTACTTTGTTACTGATGCTGACAGCCATAGCCGCACGATCCAGATCATCTGACACCAGATTAACGAAAAGCTTTTTATCATCGTCATCAGCAAACGCTATCGAATTAACGCCAAAAGACATAAAAGCAAGTAATGCAAAAGATAATATTTTCTTCATAACTAAAGACCTTGTTGAAATTTAATGAATAACTATATAAATAGTTGGTATTAAATTTTCAACGGTTTCCAGCTTAGTTACTATGATATTTATCAACAAAATAGAGTAAGACAAAAAAAAGGAGCCTATTTAAATATTAAGTGTAAAGGAGACAGCCACCTTTAGTTGTTGTTAATTTTCTTTTCTCTTTAGACACCGCCCTCTCGGTTCGTCGCCCTCATGGAGCACGATGTCGGAATGCAGGAACTGTGCAGCCTCTGCTGAATCTTTCACTTTCGTCGCACTACGTTGCAACATTTCTGACTCAAATTCAGTTAACACGCTTTTCCTCACGCCTGCTTCCTTCCATTTAGAGTAGGGACCGCATCCTTTTGTGATTCCCCGAGCCAGCGCCAGCGCATCCAGCAGAGCTTGATTCGCACCCTGCCCTTTGAATGGGCTCATCGGATGAGCGGCATCTCCAATCAGGGTCACTTGCCCCCCTTTCGCCAACAACTCTGGCTCGAGTAGTGCACGGTCATACACAGGATAACCAGAAACCTGAGTCACCATGGTTGCCGCTAAAATTTGAGGAATGGGATCGTGCCACTGACATCGTCGACATGCTTCTTCCTTGAGTGCTTGAGCGCCTTGCGCACTCAAAGCCTTAGCTTCATTTTCTGACATTGGGAAGCTAAGTTGCCACATTACCGAGTCTGACGAATAAGGCATCATGTAAATCCGCTCATTGCCATTGGCGGTTTGAAATACCGTGGCCGAGTCTAGCAAAGAATGATCAAGGCCTTCGATATCAGCACCTTCGCCGCTTTCACCCTTATCTTCACTTTCAAGGTCTGCCAAAGGACAAATCCCCAAAATCACAATACAGCCTAAGTAATTTAATGGGGAAGCCTCCTCACCAATCAACAGGCTTCGCACCGAACTACGAATGCCGTCTGCCCCCACCACAAGATCTGCATGGGCGCTCTTCATTTCACCCGCTACTTGAAAGTTTAAATCCACACCTCCGCTCTTACCTTCACCATCGCCTTCTTTAAAACCGACCAAATGGTGTCCCCACTGCACCGCATCATGCCCACCTAACTGCTCAAGCAGAGCTAAGCGCAACGACTGCCTGGCTATATGAATATTCGTGCGCTTCGGTGACGTTTTCGTATCGGACCGCCCCCACTTTCTGATTCCCCACTCAGCAATCACTTTTCCCTCGGTAGTGTGCACCACATGTCTGGTTGAAATCACTCCCTCTTCTAACGAGAAGATGCCAAATCCTTCGATCGCTCTACTCGCTTGTTGCAGAGTGAGCCCATAACCCTGCGATCGTGCATCAAAGCCACTGTCGTGTTCATAAAGAGTGAAGGGAATGCTACGGTGCAAACAAGCAACGGCGAGGGCCACGCCACCTATTCCAGCACCAATGATGGCAACATGAGGGGTGTTTTCTTTATCTTCTAAAGGAGGAATAGCAGAATGAACCAGGCCAGATCCTTTACAGTTCAAGCATGGTTCGAGGTGACCCCTAGGACGAATTGGAGCCGGTCGAACAGGAGCAGGACTAACTGGAGCCGTGCCTTCGCACTTCATTTTTTCAAATTGATCCAACTCCCTCTGGTAGCGGAGCCTTACTTTCTTGCGGAGCCGCTTACTTTTTTTGCCGCGCCCCAGACATTTAGGACAAATAGTCCAGTGATCTTCTTCACTTTTCACCTTTCCACCTGCCCTTTAATTTAACCTCTGCAGACCACTGACGAAACCAGTGATGTAGGACAGCATCCACACCGACCACACAAATAGGCTAAAGCGATGGAACTGACTCATGCCGGCTTTTCTGTCGCCAGCATATACCACGACCGCCCAGATGAAATGCAATGCCATCAGAAACAACGAAGTGAAACCGAATATCGCGTGAGGCGTATACACTATAGCGCCGACAAACTCGATTGTCAGCCAGGTAGCCGCTACATCGGCAACAACACCGAGGCCAAACACGACCAGGTGCCAGGTCTTCAAGTGACGCTGTAACCTCTCGCTCCAGACGCTGGTGGTATACAACACCAACGCAACAGTGAAGAGGATGACCGCGTAGAGTAACAATGGTGGCATCAACCGTTCCCTCTTATTTTATTCAGCCCAGCTCTCAACAACCCAGCGCTTAACAACTTAGTCCTCAGCAGCCTCGCCTTCAATAAACTAGTCCTCAAGATTGGTATGACACAGCACTGAGCGCATGTTGGCAACCAGCGCTAACAATTGATCATTGCTAATACTGTAATACACCTTGTTGGCCTCTTTACGAGACTTGATGATGTTTTTATTCTTTAGCAAATCTAGATGCTGGGAGGTATTACTTTGCGATGTGCCTATCTTTTCCATGATATCGCTCACTGAAAGTTCTTCACTACCTAGAGCACAAATAATCTTCCAGCGTAGCGGGTTGGCCATAGCCTTCAGTGCGTTCGCCGTGAGAGTAGTTTCTTCTTCTGACTGCGCCTCTGGTGAAGCAGGTTGATCTTTACTCATACAGAATCTCCAATATCAATATCAGACCCAGACAGGTCATCGTCATTATCTATTTTTACATAACCGGTCATATTTTTCGCGATACAAATTATATCCGTGACCGCTCCTGCCTCACCAACCATCGCGGTGCGTGAGAACAGAATTGGCACAAGGGAACCGCTCTTGGTAATAAATCGTGCTTCGACATCCCTGACAACGCCAGTACGAATCATCATATCTAACCAGGTTCCCATGAAGGCATCGGCCTGCTCGTCCTCGGCTTCTTCAAAGACATCACCGATGCCCAGGCCAACCAGCTCAGCTTCCTCGTAACCCAGCATTTTCTGCGCTGCAGGATTGGTAGACTTAATCTGTCCTTCAGGTGAGAGTACCAGCAGCGCCTCACCCATGGTATTCAATAACCGCTCCTGATATTGCCTGATCTGTTCCAGCTCAGCCGTGCGCACAGCTACTTTCTCTTCCAACAGCACGTTCATTGCGCGCTCTTTTTCAATCAGGCGGAAATATGCGGTCAGTTTGTTCAGCAGTAGATTGTCGTCGATGGGCTTCAACAGGTAATCGGCAGCACCCACATCGTACCCCTTCTGCTGAAACTCGTCTGTCTTGTAGGCAGCGGTGAGAAATATCACCGGAATATCGCGTGTCTTCTTGCGCACCTTGAGCATGGAAGCGGTTTGAAAACCGTCCATCTCTGGCATCTGCACATCAAGGATAATCAGATCGACATCATTCTCGGTGAGCGCAAGGTTGACCGCCTTCTCCCCGCCATCGGCCTCGATGACGTGTACGTCAGTATATTTCTCGATCAGACTACGCAGGGTAAATAGGTTGTTTGGATTGTCGTCGACAATCAACACCTTGAACCCGGCGTAACGTTTTTGTTCTGTCATGATTTATTTGTATCCGTATTTCCTATTTCATCACTTAAGGCCTTGTTTAAAACCTTGTTTAAAAGCTTACTGAGCACGTTGTGCAGCGCATGGACATCGACCGGCTTCACCAGGTAATCACCGACACCAAGCGCAAGCCAACGCTCTCGATCATCAATGCCCGCTTTGGCAGAAAGACCAATGCAGGGCAGTGCGGCAAACTGAGACTGCTCACGAATAGCGCCAGCCAATGCCAAACCGTCCATCCCGGGCATCATAACATCGAGCAAGGCTACTGCTATGCCGGATTCCTCTGCCAGTGTTTCTAGCGCTTCTTTAGCATCACCCGCGGCGAGTACATCCAGCCCCCATCCCTCAAGCACCGGCGTTAAGGCCAGCAGATTGCGCATATCATCATCCACCAACAGAATCCGTGC
>JAUVDN010000113.1 GCA_030595325.1 Gammaproteobacteria bacterium
CTGCCTGGTGTGGCATTGCACGAAGAAAGGCAAAAAATATATCTCCATCAGCCTTCACTATACGGTCAACACCCTCAATGATTTGCCCTTGATAGCCAACGGTACGATCTGTATAGAACAGTACATTTATGGGTTTACTGAAATCGCCATTACTGGTTGCCAGAGGAACGCCAGCGTAATGGGAATACCCCGACGTTTCCAGAGCGACATATTTCGAATCAATAGCCGGGTATTTTATGATGATCGGTTCGTGGCGCAGATCGAGAACACTCCCCTGGTAAAGCGTATCATTATTGGGGCGCGCTATAGTCTTCACATTGTGGTCGACTAGTTCAGTTGATGCTACTGGATTATTGAAGCCCTCCATAAACAATGAACCAGAAGCAGGATCGAGTGCAAATTTCTGAATTACATTGTACATAGCAACGTATTGGTAAGAACGCCGGACGATGTTTTCGACTTGTTCGCTGGTTAGCTCGCTATCAGTCACCTTGTTTGCTTCAGAACTAGTTGTTTGGACTGGCCCTTCATTATTACAGCCAAGCAGAATTGACATCGCAAACAAACTTGAAATAATTGCGGTGAATCGAATGATTTTCATAACATTTTCCTTTAAAAAATAATTAATCAGTAAGATTACTATTAACTTTTATACGTATAGCTGGTGCCGTAGCAGTAGCCGAGGCACCACCATCTGAAAATACATACACGGTACTACATCAGGTACTCTAAGCCAAGTACACGAACGGTCTTATAAATACTGCGCTGATTACGGGCTGGCCCGGCCTTGCTGCTATCACTCTGCATTACTTTTTTTCGCATTTCCAGCCATTCAGGTGAACCCCAACGATAAGATGTGGCTTTTAACTGCTCAAAAACGTCGGCCAGTTCATCGCCTACCTCATCCCCTTGAAAAAAGAAACCCAGTTCGTTGTTATACAGGTTGGAGCGGTAATCAAAATTACTGGTGCCGACAAAACCACCAATTTTTCCATAGGCAAACTTGGCATGTAACTTTCCATAATGCTCTTTACCACCAAGGACCTCCGAGTCAAGACGGCCAGTCTGATAAATGAAAATCTGCGGGTGATTGATTAACTGTTTCCATTCTTCACTTTTAACAATATCAGGATTAAACTCACCTTTATCAACACTGGATAACCAGGCTTTATGTAGTTCAGGTGTCAGTAAAAAACGCGGAGCCATACCCATATCTATGATTGCCTGGGTAAAAAAGTTATCGCTGGTAATTACCGAATTGGTGACAACTTCGAGTTTTGCCTCCGGGCGTTCACGCAGGTAGTCGAGTATTTCTTTCGCACCATCATAAACAACTTCACCCTCTCCATCATAATATACACCACTAAATAAATAGGGCGAAACGATTCTCAAGGTACCATCCGATATGCCACGGTGCTCTAACCCCTGCATGATCTTGCCGATCAAATACAGGATAGAATTTGGATTACGCTGCAGGTTTTCTTCTACATTCGTAGTGACATTAGTACTGGTAAGATTTCCCAATTGATGTGACAGGCGTACTTTTGTATCATGAAATCCTTCGCTCATGTAGCGCGGCATATCATCCATACTTTTTTTGATTCTGGGAAAACCTTTTAATGTCGCAAGGCTGCTCTGCGCCTTGTTACGGTGAACTATATATCTATCTTCATACTTGCCTGCATCAAACTCATCGCTGGCTTCATATGGCCGTATACGCCGGTTACCGGTGTGAGAAAATAACAGAGAATAATATATTTCACTGACATTGCCGACGGTGTAGTCTTCATCGCTACTTTGATTACCCGGCCTGATTATAATTTCCAGATCACGGAATGTATCGGGATCTTTTGAGCCATCTGCTTTAAACCCATAGTAATCTAGCGAGATATTTCGACCACCCGTCATGACGGCTGCTTTGCTGTCAAATGAAGCATCAACAATTAGTAACTTGTCGTGAGATCGCCGGTTAAACTGAAGCTTTGTTATAGCATTAAATATAACCACCTGTACCCGTGCTTTTTTCGTGGTTAACTGAGCATTCGCATTACGCATAAAACCAGCGTCAACTGCACAGGTTTCAACGGCTCTCAACTCGGAATGCCCTGGCCGTAAAGAACCAATAGAATCCACCATAATACGCACGTCTACGCCACGCTTCACCGCATTACACAGCGCACCGAGAACGGCGTAACCGACAAGATCGTCTTTGAAGATATAATAAGTTAGATCAACCGTATGCTTCGCGTTCTCGATCAGCCAGATCTTTGCGGCCAGCGAATTTGTTGCATCGTCATGTGATGGCCCGATAATTTTAGTCTGCGCAGAATTGATCGGAATCTGCGCTTCCTTACCAAGTTTTATAGGATCGATGATTAGCTTTGAAGGTGGCAGCCATGTCCGTAATTTATATATTTCGTTAATCGCTTCATCTTCAATTGCGTCTGCCGGTGGACACTCCGGCAAATCTAATGTGTCGGGCGGGCACTGTCGTTGCTGTACACCTGTGCATCCATATAACGTTATTGCCAGTATGTAAATCACAAGGCCTTTCAGATGTTTCATATTGATTTACTCTTCTTTTAATCGATATTTTTTTAACTCTGCATTCAACCAATCCTGGGACTTTACTTTTACTTTCCCCGGGCAGCTCACCATGTAATATTCACCACTCATGGTACTTTTTGTTGCTGAGTACAGTATAAAATCATCAGTATTTTTTATTTCGTCCTTGAAGTATTTATACTTATTTTTAATATGCTGAACTCCCTTTTGTGCAGGGTACTCTGTACCATTTCTGTTGATAATACAGCCACTGTTTTTAACAAATTCCAGTAAATGGTTAATTTCTTGCAACTGATGTTCAGCAACATCTGCAAAAGTAGACAAGGGTGATAACAATAAAAGTAAAAAGCAAATAATATGACGTTGATGTTTTTTCATTTCGAATTTATTCTCGGTGCTTTAATATACAGGCCTGCAATTTTTTCTAAAACCGCACTGCAAATTTAACGTGCCAATAGTATTTTCCAGGTTCATATATTACGATGAATTATCATATCAGCCAGTGCGCATTATTAAAAAAGCAGTTATCTTGACCCTTTGTTCAATGGCTTATTTTATTATCAGGGTATTTTCCCTAACTGTTCCTGAGCCTTTATGTATCCTAGTTCTATCATTTCAGAGGCAAGGTCAAACTCTAAAGTACCGCATGCATTTCGAGCAATTTCTACGAAATAATCAGCGGGATAAGCAGCTAGTTTTTGTCTTGCTATAGTACTTTGCATGGCGTCAAAAGCCTGAGTTGCTATATCGTACGCATCCCATTCTTCAGTCACATGACTTACTGTCGAATTTTTAAAATTCTCAATGAACTCAGTAACCTTCTTAGTAAATGGAGATTCGTTTTTACTTATTAAGTTATTATCTATTATTATTTTTTCTTTGTTATCCACCTTTCCACCAAGATTAACAGCGATGGTTAAATCTGTTGCATCACTAAAAGTGGGTGCTATTGGTACAGGATTTAAAACACCACCATCAATCAGGTCGATACCTTTGTATCTAAATGGAGTAAAGAAAAGAGGTAACGATATAGAGGCTCTAATTGCATCAAAGAGGCTCCCTGAATTCATCCATACTTCTTTTTCATTAACAATATCAGCAGCAACAGCGGTGTATTTAACAGGTAAATCTTCAATAACCACATCACCCACAAGCTCAGTCAGTGTGTTGATGATCTTGTCGCCTTTAACAAGACCACTTTTTTTCCATGAAAGATCAAGCAATGTGACAATATCAACTTTTGTTATTGCTTGCACCCAGCTTTCAAAATCATCCAGCTTTCCAGCTGCGTAAACACCACCAATCAGTGCACCCATAGAACAACCGGATATTGATTCTATTTTAAAGCCATTTTCCTCAAGCCAATGTATCACTCCAATGTGCGCTAAACCACGGGCACCACCACTTCCCAAAACGAGAGATACAGTTTTTTCATTCTTTGTTGTCATTATTTAGTCGATCACTTTTCTATTGGCCCACACCAATCACGAGGACGTATCAAAAAAGCCGGTAATGGTCATGTGCGACGTATTTAAATTGAGGAGGAAGGGGCATCCTTACTCGTGTGTTTGCCTCAGTTGGTATTTTCACATTATACGCAGGTAGCTAAATTTCCGTTAGAAAGCCTGGTTAATACTGGCATAGAGAGAAGCTTCATCATCACTGGTATAAGCCACGTTGACTCGGTAATCAAGTTGCTGCTTTTCTTCAAGTATATAATGCACACCCAGTCCCCCGCTGTAATAGTCACCGTTATCATTATCCCTGTTACCATTTTCAGTACCTGCCGAACCACCACTTAACTTGGCGTATCCACCAAAGGCAGTGAGTCTAAACCTTGACTCACCGAGACGATAACGATATTCCCCCTGTGCTGCAAGCATATTACGTGTTTTATATAAGCCGATGGGAAAACCTCTGAGAATGTTTCTTGCGCCCAAAGCTGCGAGTGCTCCATCAGGTGTATTCTCACTGGAATACTGGGCGAATGCCTGCATTGCAAAAACATCGCTGGCTTTATAACCCGGTATATATTTTCTGGCGTTCAGAGTTGAGTTGTAATATTGTTGCTCGATACCCAGCGCCACTGGAAAATGGTTTACATTAAAATTTAGAAGTGTCGAATCGGTCGGGTAAAACCTTTCTCTTTTGGTTCTGGTGTCATAGGAGAAAGTTAATCCGTATCCCCCTCGAGTGGAATCTTCTACACCCTTCGCTTTGAGAAAAATCTCCCCTAGTGTATTCAAACCGACGAACGACTGATCAATAAACATTAGCTGACCACCGATATAATAATCATCCCGTATCTCATACAGCATCTGCTGTACGGCAACATAGATTTCAACATTAAATTTAATCGCATCATCAAGCCCCATCGGTGGTAACACCGGTGGCACAAAGTCACCGGGTAAATCATATGATGAATTGTTATACACAACACCAGCCAGTGTATTTGATTGCCACTTGTCATTGTTGAAAAACATTTTATTGATGGCAAAGACATTGTAGCTATCTGTATCTGTATACTGGCCAGTCAATATACCCTGCGAAGGTGAGGATCGCTTATCTGCCTGATAGATAGCAACTGCTGTTGCACCGATACCCGTTCCTTGAGACGGGTTGGAAGATATCGTTGGCATCACTCGGAACGCTGTATCATCAGTTGCCGTTTTATCTGCTGCTTCTGCTTGCAGCTTAGTCGTAAATGCCAACAGTAATATGAAGCTTACTGAAAAATATTTTTTCATGTCACCTCCAAATGAGTTTCAACTACTGAGATAAAGTGGCAGCAGTTTACCCATGAGCCTAGTCTGAGTAAATAGTTGGCCTTGAAATATATACAAGCTACTGAGGATAAAAGATTAGTCACCTAAGGTTGTTAGAATAAACGTCCAGATAAAGCACTAAAATAAAACTAGATTGCAGTTATGATTGTCCGGTTAAAAAATTACGGAAAATCTCATATCGGAAAATGTGTAACACTTATTGCTGGTGAATTATCAGCAGGTAAAATGCTATCCCAAAATCTAGAGAGTATTGCGTGAGCCAGCGTACAATCCCGGGTGCTCAAACACGGAGTTGCTTAGTGAATACAGTATCGGAATACAGTATCGTTTTCCCTGTTAAGAACCTTTTAAACAAAACATGGTGGTATTGTTCGATTCCAACAATATGTCAGTACGACCCATTTTTTGTTCGTATCGATACGCGGTAGTAAAAAGAAACAACCATTGCTCTTACTATGGTTAGCGAGGAGAATAATTTGTTGTCTTTTAGGGGGGCATATCTATGTTTATAATTGCATCTATAAGGAATTCTGCACTAGTGTCCGGTAATGCTGCGGTGACACCCCCGTTTTGCACTGAAATGCCCGTGTAAAATTGGCCGGGTTTCGGTAGCCCAGCGAAGCGGCAATTTCATTTATAGGAATTGTAGTGTCGCTCAGGCGCTGGGCGGCGAGCTGCATACGGGTTTGTTTCAGGAGGTGAGAGTAGCTGTTGCCGATCTTACCAAGGTGTCGCTGAAAGGTTCGTGTACTCATACCTACTGCTTCTGCTGTCAGGTGAACATCCGGACAACCATCCGGTAGGAGCAAAGTGATGATTTCTTTGATAGAATTTTCCAGGCCATCTGGCATAGATGGCATTAAATTGTCCAGGCGCTCTTGCTGAAGTTTCTCCCCGTTATCTTGCAGTGGAATCGGTTGCTGCAGT
>JAUVDN010000094.1 GCA_030595325.1 Gammaproteobacteria bacterium
ATATAAACGCATAAATATACGCATAAAAATGCCCGCGTCATTAAGTTCACATAAGCGCGGGCTTTTTTATTGCTGAAAATATTTTTAAAATTAATTAAACGTATATTGCGCACCAAGCGTAAACACCATGTCTGTTTCCAGCTGAGGCCCGTCTAATTTTTGATATGCTGGCACACCCACTTCAGCAGCAAGACGAAGGTCACTCAAACCTGAAGGCACAAAGTTAATACCAACTAATACATCAACACGTGTACCGCCTCTTAGATTTGGATCAACTGTTGGTACAGCCATAAGAGGCAACATCTGTTTGCTGTCACTGCCATCGATGTTTCCCCAGTTCTGCGCGTTTAAACGAAATGAAAGACTGACTGAGCCGGAAACCTTTTTAGCTGCCCAGGCGGACATATCCAGTTTGTCACCTAAGGTGTAGCCGTTATCATTTTCACCTGTACGGATGGTAAACAAACCTTGTGCACCCCATGACCAGCTGTCATAAGTTTGTACGTAGGTAAGACCCGGGGTGAAATCCCATGTACCTGAACCCAGCTGCATCGGATACGGCAGATGCACTTCTGTTGCCATGGTTGTGTTATCTCTTTCATCGATTGAACCGGTTGGCACATTGATGGCAAAGTTAAATAAGAAATCTGATCCGGATTTTGCAAATATTCCATAAGTTGATGCCAGCTTCACGTCACCGATACCACTAGACTCGGTGGTAAAACTGGTACCGGCTGGAATCATCATATTTGGTGGCACCACATGGTCCATCGAAATTGAAGTATATGGAACCATTAGCATCAAAGTAAGTTTGTCGGATGGCGCGTACATAGCACCCAGCATATGCATCTGCATATCCATCGATAATGGCGTAACCATATATCCCACTAACGGTTCGCTGACACTATCAGTGCCATCGCGGTTACCTTCCATGTCCATCGACATCAAACGGTAACTCACCATGATTTCACCTTCGCGCATCAGGTGGTCACCCATGACACCGATAGGTGCATGGCTGTCTGGTCGCGTATGGTCGTGCCCGGAGTGCCCGGCATGCGAGTCATGCTCTGCTGCTTGCGCGATAGGCGCAGATGATAAAGAAAGTGCCGCTAACAGCGTCAGCGTATTCAATTTATATGTGTTCATAGTATTGCCAAAATTTGTAAGTTAAAAAAACAATGATTCCTGGTTAGAAAATCACCCTGCTTGCTAATTACTATTACAGGTTCCGTGCCAACTATGATTTAGCACAAATCAACAGCTTAGAATGATTTTACTTATTAGGGGTGTGTGATATGACACATTATATAGAAATCACTTACAGAATAATCATTTAGCCCAGCTCAGCCAATCTCAGCTAATACCTGTTCAATCATATTAATCGACTGGCCATGATAGCCACCACCGAACAGGTTCAAGTGGTTAATGATGTGATAGATATTGTAGAACGTTTTGCGCACAGCAAAACCATCATCCAAAGGATAGGCATTTTGGTAACTGGCATAAAAATCTGGCCCGAAACCGCCAAACACAGATGTCATCGCAATATCAGCTTCTCTATCGCCATAATAAAATGCTGGATCATAGATGACCGGAGTGCCATCGCTTAGGCCGGCGACGTTGCCGCCCCATAAGTCTCCGTGCAACATGGATGGAAGTATCTTTCGCCCACTAAACAGTGCTGGCATTTCAATCAGCAGTCTTTCACCAAGTGTCTGCAATTCACCGCCATAACCGTTTTTTGCCGCCAGCTGTAGCTGAAAACCTAAACGTTGATCTCGCCAGAAAGTCAGCCAGTTGTCAGACCAGGCATTCGGTTGATGCGTTGCACCGATGGTATTGTCGATATCCCATCCAAATCGATCAGCCGTTACTTTATGCATCGCTGCCAGCTGCTCACCAAGAATCGATTGATCTGCGCGTCCGCTCATCTCCAGATATTCCACGACGATATAGCTCTGTAGGCCATCATCACCAAAACAGAGTGGTTCAGACACTTTCAAGGTGTTGCTTGATGCCAGTGCAGTTAATCCTTTAGCTTCCGCAGCAAACATGTCCTGCCAACCCGAAGCATTGGTTTTAACAAAATATTGCATACCATTATCACCCGTTAACAAGGAGGCGCTATTAATGCTGCCGCCGGCCAGCGATTGCTGCTGCTTAATGGTAAATTTCTGCCCACTTACCTCTGCTATGTGCTGGGCGATTGATTGCCAACGATTCATTATTTCAAAACCTGTACGTAAATAGAGATTGGCATAAAGGTTAACGCCAAAAATAAAGATAAAATTATAAGCGAAATTTTAAATAGTTGTTTTAATGGCTAAGTGACTGTTAATTTTTAACAAAAAAACAAGGTTGTACACAAGCGCTTTACAAAACTCTAATATACTAATTCAAATATCGTTTATCGCCACTTATCAACACTAATATTCTTTTTAGCAATACTAACTTATTGAAATAAAAGCAATTAATTTTATTGGTTAAAAAGCAACCAATTTAACAAAAAGACTGTTTTTATAGTAAGAAAGCGACTGTTTTTTTATTTAGTCCACAAAGTTATCCACAGAGTTTGTGAGTAACTTGCCTTTTTTACATAGTTTTAATGACTTACAGCACTTTAACTAGAAAATTTATTAAGTTTAAGCATTAAATAGACTACAAACAAAGGCTGATAATAATTACTTATACACACACCAGAGCACATATTTTATTCCATCGGTCAAGCCTGTTTTTTATCCTAGTATAATAGAGCCAACACTGGCAACCAATTGAATTATATATGTTATTTTTTTCGGTAAAAATGACGAAAATATTACAAAAAAACACTAGCCAAAGTTTTTTATTTCTGTTAACGGATTTTTTCCACAGAGTTATCCACAGGAAAATTAAAACCTTTCAGACTTATCCACAGGATAATATGGCTCACCATATAACTAGATTTATATTGTGCGCAATTCATCAGGGATTTTGCAGTAAACTGCACGCATTGTGGCGGCTTTGTGACGAACATTAGCTGCCTTCGCCTAGTAACCTTATGAGAATTTTCCCTGAAAATGCCCCTGGAAGGATCAAGCACGCGCCCGAATGCACGCCAAAAAACACGTATTGTTAAGGTCGCTGTCCCCTGCCCTTTATAC
This sequence comes from Gammaproteobacteria bacterium, assembly GCA_030595325.1. Lineage (GTDB taxonomy): Bacteria > Pseudomonadota > Gammaproteobacteria > SZUA-229 > SZUA-229. The sequence continues at coordinate 3,141 of JAUVDN010000094.1, forward strand.
AGTTCTTTTGACTATCGCCTGCCTGAATCCTATGCTGGCCTCATCGAGGCAGGAATGCGTGTTCGCGTACCTTTTGGCCGGCAGAAGCTAATCGGCATCATCATTGATGAAATCGAGCACAGCGAATACCCGACAGCAAAACTCAAATTTGTCACCGAAGTACTTGATAGTGAAAACCTGCTTACACCTGAGATCTTTGACCTGACAAGTTGGGCGGCACGTTATTACGCTCACCCACTGGGAGACGCCCTGCAAACAGCACTTCCGGTGTACCTTCGTAACAATGATGATACCGAGCCTTCTTTAACTGAATACTGGCGTATTACTACAAGCCCTGCTCAGAACCTGAACAACACTGATGAGATTCTGCAAACACTAAAACGCGCCCCTAAACAGCTGCAGATTTATCAATTACTACTTAATGCTGAAAAGGAAGCAGTAATAAACGCAGAGCATGGCATCGACAGTGAGACTTTTAATTCACTGACCGAAAACTGGCGCACACCGGTGAATGCCTTATTAAAAAAACAACTGATTGAACAGGGCACTAAAGTTGCCGTATTAACGTCACATGACAATGATGCTGACAATCAGGCACCACGGCATCCGCTCAACGAAGAACAAATCGATGCGGTCAATGCTATAGAACATGATCAAGAACATAATGTGCATGTGTTAAACGGTGTTACCGGCAGCGGCAAAACCGAGGTGTATCTCAAGCTCTGTGAATCTGTGCTTGCCGCCGGTAAACAGGTATTGGTACTGGTGCCCGAGATTGGGCTCACACCACAACTGACTCAGCGTTTTTTGGAGCACCTTCATACCACGGTAGTTGTTTTGCACTCGGCAATGAATGATAAACAGCGCTATGCCGCCTGGCACGCGGCTGCCAACAAACAGGCGCAATTGCTAATTGGTACCCGCTCATCCATCTTCACGCCATTGCCAGATCTAGGGCTGATTATTATCGATGAAGAACATGATGGCAGCTATAAACAGCAAGATGGTTTTCGTTATAACGCGCGTGATTTAGCCATACTGCGAGCCAGGAATAAAAACATCCCCATCGTGCTGGGCTCCGCCACACCATCACTTGAGAGCCTGAACAATATAAATGAACAGCGTTACATCGAACACATATTGAAGCTACGTGCGAACAAGCGGCCACTGCCAAAAATTCAGTTGGTCAGCTTATGCAACCAGAAATTATTTGAAGGCATGGCGGAAACACTGCTGGACAAAATCAAGCAACAACTGGATAACCAGGGACAGGTGTTGCTGTTTATTAACCGTCGAGGCTTTGCCCCGCTGCTGATGTGTCACGATTGTGGCTGGACGACTAATTGCCAGCGCTGTGATGCGCACATGACCTTCCATAAACGCAATAATCAGCTCATCTGTCATCACTGCGCAGCGCAGCGCCCAGCCCCCGACCAGTGTGAAGAATGCGGCAGCACAAACGTGCTGGCTATCGGCGCAGGCACAGAACGTATCGAACACTTTTTACAGGAACGCTTTCCAAAATCTCAGGTTAGCCGAATCGACCGCGATACCACGCGCAGAAAAGGCAGTCTGCAGGAAAAACTGGAAAAAGCGCGCAGCGGTGAGAGTCATATTCTGGTCGGCACTCAGATGCTGGCAAAAGGCCATGATTTTCCCAACATTACGCTGGTCTGCATACTAGACACCGATCAGGCTTTGTTCAGTGCAGATTTTCGTGCTGCCGAACATCTGGCACAGCTGGTGACACAGGTTTCCGGTCGCGCCGGTCGCGCAGAAAAAGCCGGGCAAGTGCTTATTCAAACGCATCACCCTGAACATCCGCTATTACAGACCTTGTTACATAGAGGTTATAAAGCCTTTTCTGTTGCCGCCCTGCAGGAGCGGCAAGATGCGGGTTTACCACCCGCACGCCATTTGGTATTACTGCGATGCGAATCTGTCGATGCATCAGCTGCTCAGACCTTCCTTACTCAGGCCGCTGATTTGGGTCGACAGATTGATAACGCTGAGCTGGATACTTTTGGCCCATTACCCGCACCGATGGAACGACGTGCAGGTCGTTTCCGTTACCAGCTAATGCTACAGTCCACTCAACGAAAAATACTGCACCAGTTTTTAAACTGGTGGGTGCCACAGCTGCAAAAACTACCGGCGGCAAGAAAAGTGCGCTGGTCTGTTGATGTTGACCCATATGATACTTTTTAGAGAAAGTTGGCAGTTGGCAGTAAAAACTTAAAAATATAAACATACCGATCAATATAAAAGATGAATATATTTTCAGTCGCTCCTTGTTTTTAACTGTTAACGGCCAACTGCCTACTGCCTACTATCCTTTTAACGTATAATCGCATTCCACAAAAACACGCAACCACAAGATAGACCTTTGAAAGACAGCATCGAAAATTTAATCAATCAAGCGCTTGATCAGCTAATCACTGACGGCATGATTGAAACCAAACCATCATTACAGATCACCCGTACCAAAGATGCGGCTCACGGCGACTTCACCTGTAATGTTGCGATGATGCTGGCGAAACAGGCAGGCAAACCGCCACGTGAGATTGCGCAGGCGATAATCAATGCATTGGCTGATAATGATTCAGTTTCAAAAGTTGAGATTGCCGGCCCCGGATTCATCAATTTCTTCCTCGCGCAGGAAAGCACTCTAAATATCATCAAAGACATACTTGCTGCCGGCAAAACATTTGGTGAGAGCAATGCTGCTAACAGCGAAAAAGTACAGATCGAATTTGTTTCCGCAAACCCAACCGGCCCATTACATGTAGGTCACGGTCGTGGCGCAGCTTATGGTGCAACACTGGCATCGTTGATGCGCGCAGTCGGTTTTGAAGTGGACTGCGAATATTATGTAAATGACGCAGGCCGTCAGATGAACATTCTGGCCACCAGTATCTGGCTACGTTATCTACAGGAAAACGATATCTCTATTGCTTTTCCCAGTAATGGTTACAAGAGTGAAGCATATATTTATGATATTGCCCGCGCACTAAAACAGGAACACGGTGACGCTTTTGTCCACTCAACAGAAATAGTTATGCATGGCATACCAGACGATGAACCCGATGGCGGCGACAAAGAAATTCATATCGATGCATTGATAGAACGAGCCAAGTCATTATTAGGTGATGGCTATAAGACTATCTTCAATGCAGGACTTAATTCAATTATCGACGATATTCGTGATGATCTTGAAGGTTTTGGTGTGCATTACCAGAACTGGTATTCCGAACAGTCACTGGCTGACCGTGACCTTATTAATAAAGCGGTTAAAGAATTACAGGATGCCGGTCACATCTATGAAGAAAAAGGCGCACTGTGGTTCCGCTCTACTTCTTTCGGTGATGAAAAAGATCGCGTCGTGATTCGTGACAATGGACAGGGCACTTATTTTGCTTCAGACATCGCATATCACCTCGACAAATTCGCGCGCGGTTATGACAAGGTAATCAATATTTGGGGTGCAGACCACCACGGTTACGTGCCACGGGTAAAAGCAGCATTAACCGCCATGGGCCAAGATGAAGACAAACTTGTTATCTTATTAGTACAGTTCGCCAACCTTTATCGCAGTGGCGAGCGTGTGCAGATGTCTACTCGCTCCGGTTCTTTCGTTACCTTAAGAGAATTACGCGAAGAAGTAGGAAAAGATGCAGCACGGTTCTTTTATGTAATGCGAAAATGTGAACAACACATGGATTTCGATCTTGATCTGGCTAAATCACAGAGTAATGACAACCCGGTTTATTACATTCAATATGCACACGCCAGAATTTGCAGCGTAATGGCGCAGCTCACAGATAAACAGCTTAAGCATGACCTTGAAAATGGTCAGAATTACTTGAGCCTGCTAACTGAAAAACACGAAACCGAACTCATTAGTAAACTAGATGCTTATGCAGACATATTAAACAAGTCCGCCTTTAATGCTGAACCACATCTGATGGTGCATTATTTGCGTGAGCTAGCAACATTACTGCATTCATATTACAACGCGCATCAGTTTATTATTGATGACAATAACTTACGTGACGCACGTTTTAATTTAATCAGCGCAACCCAACAAATTCTACATAATGGACTAACATTATTAGGTGTAAGCGCACCAATAAAAATGTAAGCAAAAATGTAAGCGCTTACGCTTTAATAAACTGCTCAAATAACTGTTCACAAAAAAAATAAAAAACGAACATGCCTCCTGCTGATTACAAATCGCGCGTTAACCGCAATCAAAAAAAATCCCTGCCTGGATATATCTGGCTGCTATCCGGTCTTGCCATCGGCTTATTTGTTGCCTTTATTATTTATTTAGATAAACAACCTGAGAGTGATAAAAGTTTTGGTAGCGCCGTTCAGCATGAACTTGAAAAATTAAAAAAGCAGTCCAGCAAGAAAGAAACAAGCAAAAAATTGACAGAGTCCAAAACAACAAGTGTTAAAAAAGAACCTAAATTCAACTTTTACACTTTACTACCCGAGCTTGAAGTTCTTATTCCAGAAAATGAAACACGGCCACCAGAGGGCTCAAATAAAACAGCAACAAGACAAAGTAGTCAGCGAGACAACACAAAATATGTTTTACAGATTGGGTCGTTTCAAAACCTTGGTGATGCAGAGAAACTAAAGGCTAACCTTGCCTTCATAGGTATCGAGGCAAACATTCAACACGTTACAATAAATAAACAAGCATGGCACCGTGTTAGAACAGGTCCTTACAAAAACAAACAACAGTTATATAACAGTCAGAAAATATTAAAGAAAAATGATATCCACGCAATTTCGATGGAATTAAAATAAGCAATCTATCTATAGCGAGCATTAATTAGTCGTCTTATATCCCTTTCGATATACTTCCCCTTGTGATACTATTCCCGCCACTTTTTGTGGTAAAGATAAAAAAAACAACCTCACACCACTTAAGCTTGAGACAAACATGTCAATAGCACATGTTTTTACAACAGAACACCATAAGCGCTATGCGCATTAAGAATTCGGAGATATGAAATGGCTTTATTTGATGACACTTGGATGAAAGGCTTCCAGGAACAGTGGAATGCGATACCAGAACTTGCTGGTGCACTTGAAAAAATCAGCTTTAATTCTGTAATCGGTTACGGCTATCCTAAAGACGACACATGCATTGGTTTCATCAATGTTGTTAACGGTCATGTAACAGAAGCTGGCGCATATGACGGTCGCGAGCTTAGCTGGGACATGCGCGCTGAGCAGAAGAACTGGGAAAAGTGGTTGAAGAAGGAAATTGGCATGACTGGTTTAGGTTTAGCTTTTACAACAGGTAAGCTGAAATTTAAAACGGGTGATTTCAAAGCCATGATTTCAGATCCACGTATGGCAGGTCCATTCATAAAAAGCTTTGGTGCAATGGGTCGCGTTTAAAGCGTTTCTTATTTTATCTAGCTTAAAAAGCCACCCTTTAAGGGTGGCTTTTTTGTTTCTTATATTTACTTGTTTATTTGCACTAACCTGTAGAAGCGGATTTTTATCATTCCGCGAAGTTTGTTTTTCTTGTTAATTTATTTGTATCTAACTTTCACTTATCCTTAGAGATTGTGGGTCGCGCCCCACAGGCGTGTTACTTTTCTTTATGAATAACATCCATGTTATTCACCCTACGGGCCGAGAAAAACACTCGGGGCTCCTGAATGAAGCAGTGTTGCCAACGAGTCGCCCTGATGCGCCATCCGGGCGCACAGCACTAACAGTGCCGAACATGATTAATATTTCCTCTACCAACACCACCTCATTCAACAAACGAAAAGGGAACGAAAAACAAATAAAAATAGGCAACAAAGCAAGTCCTCTGTTTTATTCTTTTGACTTACCCTCGCATTAGCCAAGCTACTTAGGTGTTGCTGGTGTCATGAGTTTTCTGTGAAAACTGTCTGAGCGTACGTGTTTTTCAACGTGGGCGAGTTTTTTCACAGCATGACACCGGCAATATCTCAGTGGGAACCCCTGTGTTTTTTACAGGGGCGCCAGCGTCGCGACGGCCTTTTCTGGTTACTCTTTTGGGCTGTAGCAAAAGAGTGACTCGCCCGCGGTG
>JAUVDN010000064.1 GCA_030595325.1 Gammaproteobacteria bacterium
GAGGTCACAGAGGAAAGCCTTATTATTGTTAAACGCGCCTGCGGCGCGGTTAACAATAAAAAACCTCTGTGACCTCCGTGTCCTCTGTGGTGAAAATTCTTTTGATTTTATTTTTTTCTGGAGGTCAGCTAATGGCCATTAGCAGACCACTGTATTTTAGTTATCGTAGTCCAGCACCGGCGCTAACCAGCGCTCAACCACAGCGAGCTCATCACCTTTACGCCTGGCGTAATCTTCCACCTGATCTTTCTGAATCTTTCCAGTACCGAAATATTTAGAATCAGGGTGTGAAAAATAGAAACCCGATACGGCAGCGGTGGGCAACATGGCAAAACTTTCGGTGATGGTTATGCCGGCATTTTTATCTGGCTCAATCAGGTTCCATAAAGTTGCTTTTTCAGTATGGTCAGGACAAGCAGGATAACCCGGTGCAGGCCTGATACCATGGTAGCTTTCTTTAATTAAATCATCATTAGCCAGATTTTCATCCGAGGCATAAGCCCAGAATTCTTTACGCACACGTTCATGCATGTGCTCGGCAAATGCTTCTGCTAATCGATCAGCCAATGCTTTTAACAAGATACTGTTGTAATCATCGTGATCGTCTTCAAAACGCTGTACGTGTTCATCGATGCCGATACCTGCGGTTACGGCAAAAGCACCTACATAGTCATTCTTTCCCCTGGATCCATTCTTCATGCTCTTTGGTACCACAAAATCACTGATACAACTGTTAGGTCTATCGGAAGGTTTTGCCATCTGCTGACGCAGATGATGCAGTACTGTTCTAACTTCTGCACGCTCATCATCAACATAGAGTTCGATATCATCGCCAACACTATTCGCCGGGAAAAATCCGATGACTGCTCGCGCACTCAACCATTTCTCATCAATGATCTGCTTCAGCATTTTCTGCGCATCATTAAACAAAGCTGTTGCCTCTTCACCAACCACTTCATCCTTTAATATTTTTGGGTATTTACCAGCGAGCTCCCAGGCATGGAAGAAAGGTGTCCAGTCGATGTAACTGCTTAGCTCTTCCAGCGAGTAATCGTCAAATGATTTTAATCCAAGGAATGTAGGTTTTGGTGGTGTGTAATTATCCCAGTCACCTTTATACGCATTGTCTCTTGCCTGCTGCAGGGTAAAAGTTTTTCTTTTCGATGTACGTTTGGCGCGCTTAATGCGCATGTCATCATATTCGTCTTTGATGCCTTTTACATAACCTTCTTTGCGCTCTTTGCTTAACAACTCACCGGCAACACCTACCGCACGCGAAGCATCAGCCACATAGACAACAGCATTAGAATATTTTGGATCGATTTTTACCGCGGTATGAATACGTGAGGTAGTAGCGCCACCGATCATCAACGGCATATTCATACCCAGTCGCTGCATCTCCGATGCCATGTGTGCCATCTCGTCCAATGAAGGCGTAATCAATCCTGATAGTCCGATAATATCAACATCGTGTTTTTTTGCTTCTTCCAGGATAGTCTCGGCCGGCACCATAACGCCAATATCTATAATTTCATAGTTGTTACATTGCAATACCACGCCAACAATATTTTTACCAATGTCGTGCACATCTCCTTTAACCGTCGCCATCAGAATCTTGCCGTTGGTTTTTATTTCACCTTCTTTTTCAGCTTCCAAATAAGGCATTAAATAGGCTACTGCTTTTTTCATCACGCGGGCAGATTTCACCACCTGTGGCAAAAACATCTTTCCTTCACCGAACAGATCACCGACGATGTTCATGCCATCCATTAGCGGGCCTTCGATAACGTGCAGGGTAAGCTCGGCCTGTTGTCGGGCTTCTTCAGTATCTTCATCGATGAAGTCAGTGATACCTTTAACCAACGCGTGCGCCAGTCGTTTGTTCACCGGCATCTCGCGCCAGGCCAAATCTTTTTTACTTTCTTTGGCAGTGCCATCACCCATAAATTGCGGTGCGATATCCAGTAGACGGTCGGTACCCTGATCATCTTTATTCTGTATAACGTCTTCGACAATATTTCGTAATTCTTCTGGCAGGTCATCATATACCGCCAGCTGACCGGCGTTAACAATACCCATATCCATGCCGGCTTTAATCGCATGATATAAAAACACCGAGTGAATCGCTTCACGTACCGGGTTATTTCCACGGAACGAGAAAGAAACGTTTGAAACACCGCCGGAGATCATCGCATGTGGCAACGTTTCTTTTATCTTGCGTGTTGCCTCGATAAAATCGACTGCGTAGTTGTTGTGTTCTTCGATACCCGTTGCTACAGCAAATATATTCGGATCAAAGATAATATCTTCCGGCGGAAAACCAACTTTTTCGGTCAATACTTTGTATGAGCGAGTACAGATTTCGACTTTACGTTCATAAGTATCCGCCTGCCCGTCTTCATCAAAGGCCATGACGATAACGGCCGCACCGTACTGGCGAACCAGCCTGGCGTATTTGATAAAGTTTTCTTCGCCTTCTTTGAGTGAAATCGAGTTAACAATAGACTTGCCCTGCACACACTGCAGACCCGCTTCGATGATGTCCCATTTAGAGGAATCAATCATTACCGGTACCCGTGAGATATCCGGCTCAGAAGCAATCAAATTCAGAAACTTGACCATCGCTTCTTTCGATTCCAGCATGCCTTCATCCATGTTGATATCGATAATCTGCGCGCCGTTCTCCACCTGCTCTGAGGCAACACTTAAAGCCTCTTCGTATTTTTCTTCTTTAATCAGACGCTTGAACATGGCCGATCCGGTGACATTGTTACGTTCACCAACGTTGACGAACAATGAATCCTTACCAATGTTACAAGGCTCTAGACCAGAGAGGCGACATTCCACTGGCAACTCAGGTTTAACACGTGGTTTCTTATCGGCGACTATATTGGCAAAGGCGCGAATGTGATCCGGCGTGGTTCCACAACAACCACCGACGATATTTAAAAAGCCACTATCCGCCCACTCGGCAATAGCAATCGCCATTTCATCGGCTTCCAGATCATAACCGCCCATCTCATTTGGCAGGCCGGCATTAGGATGCGCCGAGGTATACACCTCGGCAATACGTGACATTTCCTGTACATACTGGCGCAAATCTTTAGGGCCGAGCGCACAGTTCAAACCGATAGATATCGGGTCCGCATGACGTAAAGAGTTATAAAAAGCTTCCGTTAACTGACCGGTTAAGGTGCGTCCCGACCGATCGGTAATGGTGCCAGAGATCATGATTGGCAATTCAATTTCATCTTCTTCGAACACACGCTTAACCGCAAAAATAGCAGCCTTGGCATTCAAGGTATCGAAGATAGTTTCGATCAAGATGATATCTGCACCACCTTCGATTAACGCACGCGTCGATTCCGCATAGGCATCTGATAGCTCGTTAAATTTTATATTTCTAAAACTGGGATCGTTTACATCCGGTGATATCGAGCAGGTACGATTGGTCGGCCCTAACACACCTGCAACATAACGCGGTTTATCTTCAGTGCCGATTTTATCGGCAGCTTTACGTGCCAGCGCGGTAGCTGCTACATTGATTTCATAACTGATATCCTCCATGTCGTAATCAGCCATGGAGACACGAGTGGAGTTAAAAGTGTTGGTCTCGAGGATATCGGCACCGGCGTTCAGGTAATCTTCATGGATTCCCTGAATGATTTCAGGCTGCGTAATGGCAAGCAGGTCATTATTACCTTTCAGATCACTGTGCCAGTCTGCAAAACGCTCACCGCGATACGCAGCCTCATCCAGCTTATGACGCTGAATCATGGTTCCCATAGCACCATCGAGCAGCAAAATACGCTGCTTCAATGCTTCGTGCAGGTGTTTAATTCGTTGTTCGCGGGACTGCTCTGCTGAAAGGGTCATAACTCGATATTCTGGATAAAAAATAGCAGGAGATTGTACCATTTATTGGAAATCTCTGAACATCACAACACGGAGCTATATTCTTGCAGGCGTTTCCCCGCTTTTCAGACTAAACTCAATAACATGAACACACGCAATCTACAGCTGTATATCACCGCGGAATCGCCCTGCAGCTATTTTGATGACCGGGTGAGCAGCAATCTGGTGCCCGACCCGGAACTGCGACTCAATATGCCTATTTATAACCAGCTTATCCAGCATGGTTTTCGTCGCAGTGGCGCTCACTGCTACCGTCCACATTGTGGAGATAAGCAGTCAGGCTGTCAGGCCTGTATTGCCTGCCGTATTCCAGTCAAAATATTTACTGCTAACCGTTCACAAAAACGTTGCCTGAAAGCGAATCTTGCACTGACACAAACCGCAGTCGTCGCTGATTTTAGCGATGAGTATTTTGAGCTTTATCACCGTTACCTCGATTCCAGACATACCGATGGATCAATGGCAGACCCTGCTGAAGATGATTTCAAGCAGTTCCTGTACAGCGATTGGAGTGATACACACTTCCTTGAATTTCGTCTTAATAAAAAACTAGTCGCTGTCGCTGTCACCGATATCGTCAGCGATGGCATTTCAGCGGTATACAGCTTTTTTGAACCTGAGATGGTAAAGAATAGTCTCGGTACTTATTGCGTTCTCAAACAGATAGAACACGCCCAAGAACTCGGCTTAGATTATGTTTACCTAGGTTACTGGATTAAAGACCATCCTAAGATGCACTATAAAAATAATTTCAAACCGCTTCAGTTATACAAGGATGGACAATGGGTTCACAACGAATGAAGCAAACAACCTGACTATTACCTCATTTTTAACAAACAGCCATTGTGATACCATGAAGCCATGAGTATTCAAGAAAACATCACACAAAAACTAAATGACGCTTTTTCACCAGAACACCTTGAAGTGGTCAATGAAAGTTATATGCACAATGTCCCTGAAGGTTCGGAATCACACTTCAAGGTAACCATTGTCTGCGATGACTTCAAAGGCAAAATGTTGCTAGCACGTCATCGTCTGGTTAATAGCATTTTGACTGATGAGCTACAGAAAGATCGTTCTGAAGGCGGCATCCATGCCCTTGCATTACATACCATGACAATGGAAGAGTGGTTTGAAAAAGGCAAAACACCCAATTCACCAGAATGTTTGGGTGGCGGAAAATCTTAGGCGTCTTAACGAGAGAACGGCTAATTAATGGTAAAAAACAGTTAAACAGACTACAGTTATTTAACTTATTCGATAGTATCCACTAAAGGTTCTGCCATGCTTGATATCCCACCCATTATCTTAAATTTTGTATACGTCATATTTGGCGGCCTTTTAACGCTGCTCTTTATGAAACTCAGTTGCACCATGTTCAATAAGATGGTCAATTTTAATATCAGCGATGAGCTTGGCAAAGGTAATATAGCCGTAGGCTTGATGGTTATGGGTATCTTTATTGGTCTGGGAATTTCTTTAGGCCTGGTTATCGGTCTCGGTCTTAGCTAAGTAGAGTTTTGGCTAGCCAAACTCTCGACAAGTCAGCTTAGCCACAGCACCAACTATGCGATTACCTCTCACTGTTTTAATAGCCTCACTGGCCTTCACTATAAACATGCAAACTGTTTATGCTAGATCCTTTGTCGATCACCCTGTTCATTCCGGTAAATGGACCGATGAATACGACCGGCATTTTAAAAAATACAGCAAACGCTATTTTGGCCCTCTATTTGACTGGCACTGGTTCAAAGCACAGGCCATTGCCGAATCCGCTTTAAATAATGATGCAAAAAGCCATGTCGGCGCACGTGGCATTATGCAGATAATGCCCGGAACATTCAGTGATATTGTTAAAAAGAACCCGCACTTCAGTCAACTTGATTCGGCAAAATGGAATATTGCAGCGGGAATTTATTACGATCGCACGCTGTATAGAAAATTCAAGAAGACCGCAGCACAGGACAAACTTTACATGACTTTTGCCAGCTATAACGCTGGTTACGGCCGCATACTCAATGCTTCAAAACGCACTGGAAGCAAAGAGAAAAACTGGGAAGAAATCAGACCTTTTTTACCCAGAGAAACTCGTGGTTACGTTACACGCATAAGAAGATTAATGGGCGAACACTAAGCAAAACTATTCAGCACAATTTATACAATGCGTACATGCTGGATTAGCTTTTAGTCGTGCCAACGCTATCTCTTCTTCGCAATCTAAACAGTAACCAAATTCACCCGAACCAATTCGATGCAACGCGGCTTCAATCTCCAGCAATTGCTGTTGACGACGTCTTACCGCTTCTAGCGCCATCTGCTGCATCTGCATGGCATCCATACGTGATAAACGACCAACTTTAGTCTGGTCCAGCTCAACCGTTGCGCCTGACTGCTTATGCTCTAATTCCATTACCTGAAGATCTACCTTCAGATTCACAAGCTGCTGTTTGAATTGAGATAGCGCTTTTATATTCATAATGCTGATCACCGACGCTTAACAAAAATCTAGTATAGCCCCGATTTTTAACTTTTCTCTCTTCACCCTTAAAACGTGGTACTAAAGTTATACTGTCCAGCAAAAAATGATACGTTCTGGTTTCAGCACCCACATCAGGTATTTGTTTATCTGTCAGGCTTTGATAATAGCCAATATTACTATAGTAGACATCCAACTCTGTCTCAAAAGAATAATCTGCAATAGCGCTTGTCATCTGCAGAAAAAATACCACACTGCAGAGAAAAGAACGTGAATGTAATTTGATAAAGGTGCATAACAGAAATAATTTGTTACGTCCTTGAAGGATTGATATCACTAATATAATTAGTAAGCAATCAGGAATAAATAATATCTTATTCCTTAATAATTTAAATTACTGTACGTCAGAAGCATCCAGCAACAAAGGGTTATAAACCCATACGGCCTGATTCACATCCTCATTGCCAGTGATAACACCATGGCTCCACTTACCATGTTTTTCCATTTCTAGAAAAGTATCACCTTTTAATAACTGAGCAATAACTTTACTGTCCGTGGAAGCGCTTCTTCTTGCATTAAGTTTTCTAGCTTTTACCTGACGATTAACACCAAAAACAGAAGCATAATCATCAATAATTGAATGTATTCGGTCACGAATAAATTTATTATTTCTTAACATCATAGATTTCAGTATTGCTACTGCGTCTTCCTGACCACCCTCAACAGCGAGCAAATAATAATCAATAGCTGTTTTGCTATCCTTGCGTATTTCACCATCGCCCAGGCTATACAACATACCAATTGAAAAACTGGCGTCAGCATTACCCTGTTCAGAGGCTTTTTCCCACCACTCCAGCGCAAGACTATCATTGACGCGCAAGCCATAACCGTTCAGATACATCCAGCCGATGTTATATTGTGCATCCGAATCACCATCATCTGCAAGTGGTCGCATTATGCAATAAGCTTCGGCAAAATCACCGGTACGCATAGCTTCTACCGCATCATCGAGATCACTAGCACCTACAACACTGATGGATGCAGTGAAAGCAATAAACACCAGCAATGTAATGGTAAGTCTATGCATCATTCTTAAAAATAGGTAGCTGAAGGCTCAGTTATTATAGATAAGCATAACATCTAAAATTATTGTGTTTTTACTTTAGCTGAAATCAATCTCAGCAACAGTAATATCACCCAAATACTATGCCAGAATAAATCAAATATATCGATGCCTTTATTCAGTTCACCATTAATCAGCATGCGGGATTTTTCCAGCAGATGAGGCTCAGGAGAAAATGGTGCGAATAGCATGAACACAGTAATAACAGCCAGCGGCACAAGCGGTATACGGTTTATAACTTTAAGTATCATTGAAATAATTCTCTAAATATTGATCAAAACTAATAACATCATCGCGTTCTATTTTCTGCTGTTTTTCTAGTGACTCACGTGCTAATTTTTCAAAGAATGACGTCTTCTGCTCAGAAAGCGGATGGTTTTTATAATACTGATTATGACGCACAGATTTTCTCTGTGCATGATGATAAAAACCTTCTTCGCTCTCTCTCATCTCAGCTAACATTCTTGCTGAAGGTGTTAGGTCAGGATCATAAACACTCGCCAGTTGCGATTTAACACTGGAAAAATAATTTTCACAGTAATTGGCTTGATCAAGAAGACCGGCCACTGGTCTCATCTGATGACATAACTCACTCGCCCAGTCCTGCAGACTAATCTTTTCCAGCTGTCGATCAAAACCCGCTCTCTGCAGTTCCAATCCGGGTTTTCGTCCCTGATGTGCAACCAGAAGTAAATTTTCATCGATAGCATCGATTTCATTTTTACTCAATTTAGGACTGTCCTGCAACAGACAAAACAGCATAAAAACTTCAAGAAAATATAACTGCTCTTCATTTATACCATGCGGGTCAAATGCATTTACATCAAGCGACCGCAACTCCACATAAGCAACGCCTCTTTTTTTCAACGCTGCAGATGGTTTTTCATTTTCTTGCGGTATCTGTTTTGGCCTTACCGAACTGTAATACTCATTCTCAATCTGCAGGATATTAGCGTTTAACTGCTGGTATTCACCATCGACTTTTACACCAATTTCTTCATAAACCGCATTGGGGGTATTAATCGCGCATTCCATACTCGCAACGAAGGCATCAAGAGAATCGTAACAAGCTTTAATACCCGCAGCGTCCTCCTGATTATTCTGATAACCAATATCACCCAGTCTAAGTGAGGTAGCGTAAGGCTCATAGTAAGTGTTGCTATTAAACTCCTGCAGAATAGTTGGCCGGCCATTTAAAAAAGACTTACAAACGGCCGGTGAAGCACCGAACAAATAAGGCACCATCCAGCCATAACGAAGTAAATTTCGAACCAGCCCCATGTACTGTTCAGAGATAAAATCCTGAGGCTTCTGTTCATGTGGCCCTTCATTAAGATTCATCAAGCGCTGATAAACATGCCAGAACTCATCAGAAAAAGAATAATTAAAATGCACACCAGCGATAACTTGCATAGCGCGTCCATATCTCAACCCTAAACCTCGGCGATAGACCGTCTTCATCTGTGCGGCATTAGAAGAACCATATCGCGCCAAAGGAATACTTGTTTCGCCCGCGACAACACAGGGCATGCTGGTCGCCCAAAGTATTTCATTATCCAGATTTCGATAAACAAAATTTTGAATATCGTCTAATGACTGGATAACCTCTGTGACTGAATCACAGGGCGGTGTAACTAATTCAGCCAATGCCTCAGAAAAGTCTGTGGTTATCATTGGATGCGTCAGCGGCGAGCCCCAGGAAATCGGGTGCGGCGTCTGCGTTACCCCCCCCTCCGGCGATACCCGCAGACTTTCTTTTTCGAGCCCAATCTTTGATTTTGCTAATGCCTCTTCGCTATCTGAAGATGAGGCCAGTAAGGACAAACGTTGTTTGAGTAATTGATACAAAGCTTTTAATCGTGTCGCTAAATAAGGATTTAATTATACTATCAAACAACTCTATAACGGGGCTTATCATTTTTAGCCCCGGTTTCCGTATTCCTGGTAACGGGCGTGATCCGGTATTCAAATCGGCAACCCATCGCTTGAGCTGCCCGCTCCATCATTTTCAATGTGACGGCTCCTCGAGTTTCATCCTTTTCCATTACCGAGACTCTTGACGCACTTACCTGCATGCGCTCTGCTAACTGAAATCCTTTTAAACCTTGTTTTTTTCGCATACTGCGAATCCAGCCTAAATTGTTCATAAAACACCTTTATTAATATATACGTTAATAATTAATGTATATATTAATAAATTGCTAAAAGCAAGAAAAAATCGCGGAATGAAAAAATTCCGCTCCTACACTGCAGTTGAACCCTGTAGGAGCGGAATTTTTTCATTCCGCGATCTTTAACTTTTCCCAGCCTGATCTGATTCAGGCCAAATAAACTTAATCCAGCACGTGAGACACCAAACCGTCGGCAAGCTTAGGCTCAAACCAGGTAGATTTGGGCGGCATCACCTCACCGGCATCAGCAACCGCCATCAATGCTTCCATACTTGTTGGATACAATGAGAACGCAACCGCCATCTCACCACTGTTAACACGTTTCTCCAAACCTTCTAAACCACGGATACCGCCGACAAAGTCGATGCGGTTATCTGTACGCGGGTCTGATATACCCAAGAACGGCTCAATAAGGTTGTTGGCCAGCAGACTAACGTCAAGTGACGCTACAGGGTCATTAGGCACCAGTTCAGAATTAATGTTCAGACGATACCACTGACCATCAAGGTACATACCGAACTCTGTAGCTTTGACTGGTTTAACTGCTGCGGACTCTTCTGATACAGTAAAGACTGAAGCCACCTTTTCAAGTAATTCATCTTTACTCAAGCCATTTAGATCTGTAATTACACGGTTATAATCCAGAATATTCATCTGGTTATGCGGATAGATAACAGACAGGAAGTAATCACAGTTCTGCTCACCGTCTCCACTCATCTCGTGGCTCTTGGCAACACGTGATGCTGATGCTGAACGGTGATGGCCATCTGCGATGTAGATTGCATTCATTGCTTCAAAACCAGTACTGATCTTTTCGATAGTGGCATCGTCATCAATAACCCAGAAAGTATGCTGCACACCATCATCAGCGGTCACATCAACTAATGGTGACTGCTTGGTGGTTTCTTCTAATATCGCATCCATGTCTGCCTGTGATTTATAAGCCAGTAATACCGGGCCCGTCTGCGCGTTTAACGCTTCAATCTGACGAACACGGTCATCTTCTTTTGCCGGACGAGTATATTCGTGTTTACGCACGCGGTTAATGTCGTAGTCCGCAACCGATGCTGCTGCCACCAGACCCACCTGCGAGTGACCGTCCATGATCAAACGATAAACGTAATAACAGGGTTTATCTTCACGGATCAAAATGCCTTCTTGCAGCATCTTCTGCATATTTTCAGCAGACTTGGCATAAACCGATGGATCATACGGGTCAGTGCCTTCTGGCAGATCAATTTCAGCTTTAGAAATATGCAAAAAACTCCACGGACGACCCTCAGCACGCTCCCGTGCTTCAGCAGAATTTAAAACATCATAAGGCGGCGCGACAACTTCTTCAGCGCGTTCGGGGACAGGGCGTAAAGCGGCAAAAGGCTTAATTAATGGCATTGTTTTTCTCAGGTCAATTTTTAATGTGCGAATTATACATGGGCTATCATTTCGACGCAGGAGAAATCTTCCATTGAAAACTTATCACATTAACAATTGCTCTCTGCTTCCGTTTGTTCGAAAATAGCAGGCTTTCTTCATTCTAACCATAAACGGAAACCACCAACGTGATTATCAAACCAAAAACTCGCGGCTTTATCTGTATTACAACACATCCAACAGGCTGTGAGGCCAACGTCAACGAACAGATAGCACGCGTAAAAGTCGATGGCACTGTTGAGAATGGCCCTAAGAAAGTTTTGGTCATCGGCGCATCTACCGGTTATGGTCTGGCATCACGTATTACTGCAGCTTTTGGTTCGGGCGCTGACACATTGGGAGTATTTTTAGAAAAGCCAGCTACCGAGAAGAAGCCCGGCTCTGCCGGCTGGTATAACACAGGTGCTTTTGAAAAAGCTGCTCATGCTGAAGGGCTTTATGCAAAGAGTATCAATGGCGATGCATTTTCAAACGAGATGCGTGACAAAACCATTGAGATAATCAAACAAGACTTAGAACAAATTGACCTTGTTGTTTACTCACTTGCCTCCCCGGTACGCAAATTACCAGACAGCAGCGAAGTCATCCGTTCAGTGTTAAAACCAATCGGAGAGACATACAAAGCCACCGCGGTTGATACCAGCAAAGATATTCTTATCGATGCAGAGATTGAACCCGCAACAGAAGAAGAGATACAGAACACCGTCACTGTCATGGGCGGTGAAGATTGGGAACTTTGGATGGCAGCATTAAAAGATGCCGGCGTATTAGCTGACGGTGTTAAAACCGTTTCATACAGCTACATCGGCACTGATATCACCTGGCCTATCTACTGGCACGGTGCGTTGGGTAAAGCCAAAGAAGACATGGATCGCGCTGCTAGCGCTTTACGCAATTCACTTAACGATATCAACGGCACAGCCAATGTTGCCGTACTCAAGAGCGTCGTCACACAAGCATCCGCTGCTATACCGGTCATGCCCTTATACATAGCCATCGGTTTCAAGGTAATGAAAGAACTTAATATCCACGAAGGCTGCATCGAACAGATCAACCGTATGTTCCGCAGCCAACTATATAAAGATGGTGGTGCAAATCTTGATGATACCTCACGTATCCGCATGGACGACTGGGAGCTGCGTGACGACGTACAAGAAAAAGTCAAAGAACTCTGGCCGCAAATAACCAACGAAAACATTTTCGAACTAAGTGATTATCAGGGTTACAAAGATGAATTCTTAAAATTGTTTGGCTTTGGTATTAATGGTATCGATTATGAAGCAGATGTCGACACGCTAATCAATTTTGATCCTGTAACATTATAAGTGTTATACGTTTCTTTTTTAAACAGTCCACTTTCGGCTGCGACTACAATTGATCGACACTACACTTTACGTCACTAGCAGCAAACAGCAGGCTCCATGCGAATATAATTATATTAAAACTGTTATTTCTTGATTTTTGTTACATCCTTAAGTTTGCCCTCAAGAAACTTGAGCGATTTGCCTTTTTTCTTGTAAATCCACACATCACCTCTGCGTTCAGTCGGCTCGCCACAAGCTTTCAGGATATCTGATTACAATGGGGCCACACGTGCGGTTGAAGAAAAACTCTTGCTTCCACACCTGATAGATGCTGCGTTACTGCCAAACGATGCCAGCATTAAACTGGTAAATATTACAAAAACAATAGATTTATTCATGTAATTCTCCTAATTTAAAAATTAAATACTACAAAGCTTAACATTGCTATTTCATATATTTTATTAGTATATATGAGTTAAGAATTAAAGGGGTCACCGACCCAATTCCCGGGTAAAAATCATGAACGTGTGTTGCATCGATTAATTGAAGTCACAGCCAGAAGCAGACGCTCAATAATCTGGTGTCGAGCGGCTTCTCTCAACACAAAGGTGACCTTAAACAGGTTTTTCTAGCAACCAATATCTCCGCAATAGGAAACATTCAAGATATTACAAATCTCACTGCTTCTAATCTAGATATTGCATTTTATTTGTATATTACTATAATATACATAAATGACTAATTTAACGGAAATCACAGGATTTGATTGGGACGAGGGAAACGCCCGAAAGAATGAGAAGCACAACGTTTCTATGGCTGAAGCAGAACAAGTCTTTTTCAATGCACCATTATTGGTACTGGAAGATTCCAAACATAGTAAAAAGGAACCACGTTTTCATGCTTTAGGAAGGTCAGATGAGAAAAGGCAATTGCATATCACATTTACCTTGCGTCAAGCTGGAGAAAAAATACACATAATTTCAGCAAGGGATATGCACAAAAAAGAGCGAGTAATATATGAAAAAACAACTTAAATCGATACCTCAGTTTACTAATGAAAAAGAGGAGCAACTTTTTTGGGAGCAGAACGACTCTTCAGATTACCTCGACTGGAATGAAGCGAACAAGGTAGTTATGCCCAATCTGAAACCAACTACGAAAACAATCTCACTTCGCCTTCCGCAACACCTTCTGGATTCTATAAAATCTGCTGCGCACTCCCGAGATGTTCCATATCAATCATTGATTAAAGTTTGGTTGCAAGAAAAGTTGCATGGGCATTAACCCTTAGTCATCTAGCAACACATAGACCTAGAGCGATATTTGAGCCAACAAAAATTACTGCAAAAGGAGACATTCACAATCACCTTACAAATTCATAAATGCTTCTTTAAGCTTTATGAATGCCCTAGTTTTCTAGATATGTATACCGTCCCCGGAATTGCCCAAACGATAAATTTGCCTAGATCCAAATGGCTGACTAGTGCAGATT
>JAUVDN010000039.1 GCA_030595325.1 Gammaproteobacteria bacterium
AAACTACCTTTTTAATGTAAAGATAAATTAATCAGCTACTTTCTTTAGATCTTTCGCTCAATAAATATTTACGCAGCTGTCTTTCACTTCGCATGACATAAAGTATGTACACTTTATCTTTCTCAATACGATAAAAAATACGGCAAGGGTCAACGATTATATCTTTATATCACGAATTAGTTAATTTTGGTGTTATAAGTCCTGACTCTGGAAAATCTTCAAGGCGCTCAGTATTTGAAAATAATATTTTCACTAAATGACTAGCGGCTCTTGGTTTATCTAGTGCTATATATTCTGCAATGTTATTAAGATCCAATAAAGCAGGCTCCGTCCATATTATTTGAGCCATTTACTCATTTTCTCTTTTGCTTCAGATTGAGTGTATGTGCGATTATCGATAATAGCAGCTTCACCTCTAGCAACACCTTCCAGGATACGCATACGATCTTGCATCATTTCGTAGTCCTGCACATCGATAAGGTATGCAGATGGGCAACCGTGCTCTGTTATCAGTACTGGTTCTTTTGAATCATGTAATTCGGCAAGAATCTTAGTTGCTTGGCGCTTTAATGTAGTGACTAGTTCTATTCTCATAGAGTGACACTATACTATCACTCCGTGCTCTTGCAAGTTTTTTTAATGTCTCCTTTGAGCGGGCTCCCTCTTTTAGCGAAAACCTGCCAAGGTCAGATATGTGGTGGATTGGTCTATTGAGATGAAAACTTTGAGTGTCGCCTTTGTAAAAAAGCGATATTTTGAGCAGTAGATATTAAAATTTACCAGGATCACTTCTCAAAACAATCATAAAGCGACCTTAAACGGCTATTTTAGACCATGAAAATTTGATCGTAAACGGACATTCATGTTCACCCTACAAATTCATAGATATTCCATTAACCTAAATGGAGCACTAGATGTTTTAATAAGTATACTGTCCCCAGATTTCTGTTCGTTAGGCGATTTTTGAATCATCGAATGCGATAACCCGAGTGACATGTTACACAAGCAGACGTAACTTCAGAAAGAGCATTATAAGCTGGTAAAACATCTCCTTCTTGAGCTTTTAGTGCGAAGCGGCTTGCGGCCCTATGCATACTTGTACCAGCCTGACGCATGCCTTCTGGCATAAACTTGGCCATATGGCTTGCTCCATGCGATTTGAGTGAACTCATTCCCAGGCGCGACTCGGCAACTTCTGCCGCATCATCTAGTTGACCATTTGCTATATTTATTAATATTTCATTAATTACCACCAAATGATCACGCATATTTGACATCATATGTGATTGCATCATTTCTGGTAGTTTAACCAACTGCCTTGTATCTTCATTAGCGACCGAGACATTGCTTGTAAAGACTAAAAGCATCGATGCAATTATATGTAGCCCTTTATTCATTGTATATTTTCTCTTTGCTTCAACGCTTGAAATAACGTGACGCGCTTTTTGCCATTAATTGACTTGTTAGGACTCCGCCACTATTATGTACGGCATTACAGTACGCTTTAGAGGTAAGAGTGATGGATAGTATTAGTGTAAATAAATTTAGAGACAACCTAAAAAGCTGTATAGAACAAGTAGTTACTGAGCATTCACCACTAAAAGTTACACGCAGAAGTGGTGATGACTTTGTTGTTTTAAGTGCAGATGATTGGGAACGTGAACAAGAAACCTTATATGTATTACAAAACAATGACTTAATGAAGCAAATTGCCGCCTCTGCTACTACAAATACAAAAAATAAAGGATATGAGCCTACTGCCGGAGAGCTAAATGAGATCACTGGTATTTGAGGGTAACACCTGGGTTGCATATGAAGAGCTGAGGCAAAAAGACAAAAAACTTCACAAGGCGCTCTGCCATTTATTGAAAGAGATGCTTCGTGAAGATCCCCGTACTGGCACTGGTAAGCCTGAACCATTAAAACATAACCTTTCTGGTTTGTGGTCTCGTCGCATCAGCCAAAAAGACCGCGTGATTTATAAATATGATAATGACTACATTTATATTTATGCGATTGGTGGTCATTATGATCAATTCTAAATTGCCCTAACGAGGCTGTAGAAAAATCTGATAAAAACACAAGTTAGACACATCTCGATTTTGTTTTATTATTTTCATCATATCAAAAATTCCATTTACATTATGCACTGATTTTTTATTTATGTTTTTTTCAGTACTTTTAGCACCGCTCTGACATTCAAAGGCGATATCAGACAGTCCTTCTCTTCCTTAAGCTGTCATTCTACCGTAATTCATTAACTTCTCAATATTGTGCACCATGCAGAATAGTTTCCATTGCCCTTGGACTTTTTCTTTGCTTCTTAAGCTAAAGCGATTAAGACCTTTGTTCATACCAATATTCCCAAAGACCGGTTAAACCACTGACATTCGATGACTGCAAATAAGCTTGCCTTTATCACTGTCAACACACCGCTTCATCCAGTCGGTATAATTCGCTGCGCGTTTCTTTTCTAATATAAAGGATACCTGTCGGCCATGCTCTGTACATGAAAGCCATTCACGGCGGTAAAGCAAAGAATGACCGGATTGACTCATTTAAGATTGCCAACCTGATTCGAGGCGGTAATTTCCCACTGGCTTATGTTTATCCCAAAAAGATGCATGCAACCAGAGACCTGCTGCGCAGGCACATGAAAATCATTCGCCATGGTGCAGATCTAAAAGCCCATGTGGTTAATACCACTAGTCAGTACAACCTGCCGCCCAATAAGGTAAACCTGAAGAACAAGGTTGCGCGTGAACAACTGCGATCGATATTTACTGAGCGCTCTGTACAGAAAAATATTGATTTAGACATGGTCATCCTGGACTGTTACGCAGAACAGCTAAGTAAAGTGGAATGGTATATTCAGCAACAAGCCAAACAACATAAGCCCAACCATTTTCATCTGTTAAAAAGCGTCTGGGGTATAGGACCTATTCTGGTTTATCTATAAGCTGACCATCAATAAATTTATGTAGAACGCTAGATACCAATGTTTGATATGGCATGCCTTCTTTTAGTGCTTTAGCTTGTAATGAGCGGAGGTCTCTTGATGATAGTCGAATATTAATACGCGCATCTTTTTTAAATGTTGCGTCTGCAACTGCAGCATGCCGTTTAATTTGTTGCTTTTCAGATTTAGACTTTTTTAGCTTTCCCGACTCGAAAGCTTCAAGTATTTCTTTTTCATATGAGTCTAATTTACTCATTGTCATCACCTACATATTGCTTAGTTGCTTTTCGGCTAGGGATAATTGTTTTAAGGAAAATTTGATCTTTATCTTCAACGTAAGGAACCAAATAGGCATATTCCTCTATTAAAACAACTGATACTTTTTGATTTGGGTATTTTGTGGAATTTGGGTGGTCATAAATGGCCAATTCATTGCCTAATTGAATATTTAGAACTATTTCTTCAAATGAGATGCCACGCTCTTTTTGAAGTAATTCATTTTTTTCTGAATTCCAAGAATACACCTTCATTTAGATAGAATAGCATGATGTGTGCGTTTTGTCATCACATCAATGAGCTAACGAAAAATTAACCTGTAATCGTGTCTTTTACGATTGTCAGGTTCAATGGCTTGTTGGACTCGTTATGCATTTAACTATTCCATTTGATTATAAGCATTTGCTCAAATAAATTAAGTTTCTACACAATACGAATTACCAGTAATCGGCTCAATTACTTCATTCACCAGTGAACAAGCCTTCTGTTTGCCCTTCTGAATCTGAAAACGTCTTAGTGAATAGCTGTTTAATTTCTTCAATGCTGCTTGGATTATATGATAAAAACTTCATTTATTTGTCTTTAACGCAGTAGTTTACCGAGCTTTTAACTCCTAAATTTTTCTCTCTCTTTGCTTATTCCTCAAAACACATAACATCTAAGAATTTATACAGCCATCAGAAAACATCCTTAAGCAAATAAGAAAATCGCAGTTTTATATGCCTATGGAATGACGAAACTGTATTATTTACAATTTCATGGTTATAAAAAAATAGGACAACGCGATGACCAACGAGGCAATCAACCCGTAGTGTAACAACATACAAAAACCCCGCAGATCACCACAGGGTTTCTTTAATATACATTTTTCACAAAATTTTTCTTTACGTATTAAAACTGTTGTAATTATTTTCATGCACTCTTTACGCGTAATTATAATAATATCAGATGCTTAAGCTTTAATATTGATTATAAACTTGCGGATACATGCACTTGTTGACCTAGGTCAAAGGGTACATTTTGTGAAATGCATCCCTGCTTTTCGGCACAGACTCTGAGTAGAACATATGCCTTAATTAGAGGTTTTCTGACTAACGCTAACGCATTCATTTTTAGAACGCTGCATTTTATAATAGTTAATCAGGCCATTTGTTGAGCTGTCATGACTACCCGTCAATTTATTATCATCGAGTTCATGTAAAATTCCTGATGCTAATTGTTTTCCAAGTTCAACCCCCCACTGATCATAAGAATTGATGTTCCAGATTATGCCTTGAACAAAAATCTTGTGCTCGTACAGTGCAATAAGTGAACCCAATGTCGCAGGATCCAGGCGATTAAACAGGAAGGTACTGGTCGGCCTGTTACCTGGAAATATTTTATTTGGCAGTAATTTTTTTATCGACTGTTCATCAAGTCCTGATTTTTTCAATTCAGCATAGGCTTCCTGTTCTGTTTTACCTTTCATCAAAGCTTCGGCCTGTGCGAATACATTAGACATCAGCGCCCTATGATGTCTGGCGATACAATGCAGGTTTGAAACTGGTGCCAGGATATCGGCAGGTACCAACTTTGTTCCCTGGTGAAGTAATTGAAAAAATGCATGCTGCGCAGCAATGCCAATTTCACCAAACAGGACAGGGCCGGTAGTGTAATCAACGACCTCTCCCTGACGGTCCACAGATTTGCCGTTACTCTCCATATCCGCCTGTTGCAGATAAGCAGGAAACTTATGCAGGTGCTGATCATAAGGCAGCACGACAGTCGTCTGTGCATCAAAAAAGTTGTTATACCAGATACCGAGCAGCGCCATGTTGATCGGAATATTTTCTTTTAGGGGTGTATTTCTAAAATGCAGGTCTGCCTCGTACGCACCCTGTAGGAGTTTATCAAAATTTTCCTCGCCAATAGCGATGACCATAGGCAGGCTGATCGCTGACCAGAGTGAATAGCGCCCACCGACCCAATCCCACATCTGGAAGATGTTATTTTCATTTATACCAAATGCTTTGGCGGCTTCTACATTCGAGCTGACTGCTGAAAAATGTTTATCGATGTGTTCGTCATTACCCGCTTTATTTATATACCATTGCCTCGCTGTTTCAGCATTGACCATGGTGTCCTGGGTAGTGAAACTTTTTGATGCGATGATAAAAAAGGTGGTCGCAGGATTCAAATTTTCCAGTGTGTCATTGATATGGTTCTCATCGACGTTTGCGACGAAATGAACATTCAGGTCATGCAGTGAGTATGGTCTAAGCGCTTCGGTGACCATCAGCGGGCCAAGGTGTGAGCCTCCTATTCCTATGTTGACCACATCTGTAATCGGCTGATTAAGGTAACCCCGCCATGAACGTGTGCGTATCGCTTCAGCTAGTTTTCTTACACGTATGTGTTCTTCACGCACGACAGGCATCACATCTTTTCCATCGACCATTACTGGCAGTCCATCCCTGTTTCTCAGTGCCGTGTGTAAAACTGCTCTATTTTCAGTGTTGTTTATCGCTTCTCCATCGAACATCTTTTCAATCCATTCGCTGACATCGCATTCATCGGCTAGACCATATAGTAGTTCCATCGTATTGCTGTCTATGATGTTTTTTGAAAAGTCGAACAGGATGTCATTTAACTTTAATGAAAATTTATTGAAACGTTTTGAATCCTGCTCAAACAAATCCCGCATATGTGTTTGAGACATCTCTTCAAAATGTTCACCTAATGCTTTCCAGGTCGCAGATTGGTTTAATTTAGTCATAACTTACCTTTTTCATTAATTTGTAATAAGTTTTTAACAACTTTTTTATAAAGTGTTTCGTAACTATCTATCAAAAATTATTAACAAAAATTCTGTCATACGATCCAAGTCAAAATTTTGACTTATGTCAACAACGCCATTGTGAAACTGGTTAACAATCAATGGATAACAATCTATGACCAACAGCTACCATACCGACATTCTAAGAGGAATATTAAATGACAACGAAATCCATGACTACAACCTTTGTCTATTCATTTAAGGATGGTGATGGAAAAAATAAAAAATTATTAGGCGGCAAAGGAGCCAATCTCTGTGAGATGACCCAGATTGGCATCAATGTTCCACCTGGATTTGTTATCAGTACGGCGGCCTGTCTTGATTATCTTGAAACTATCGATCATAAAAAAGATCTGGATCTACCTGCAGAGCTGATGCAACAGATACATGCTCAGATAAAAAGTCTTGAACATGATACCGGCAAAAAATTTGGCGATACTGAGAATATGTTACTGCTTTCGGTACGTTCTGGTTCTGCTTTATCAATGCCGGGTATGATGGATACCATTCTAAATCTTGGTCTTAACTCAAGCACCCTGCCCGGCCTCATCAAACAAACCGGAAACGAACGATTTGCGCGCGATGCATACCGCCGGTTTATACAATTATTCGGCAAGGTAGCACTAGGTATTAGTGATGAAAAGTTTGACAAACCATTTGACGCGATAAAAAAACGTGAAGGTATCACTGAAGATACCGAACTCTCTGCGAACAACTTCCGTGAGATAAGCGAAGTCTTTCTTGATATTGTGCATGAAGAGACCGGCAGACCTTTTCCCGAAAACGTCCATGAGCAGTTACAGTTATCAGTAAAGGCGGTATTCAGTTCGTGGCTAGGTAAACGTGCGATTGATTATCGCCGCGAATTTAAAATTACGCCAGACATGGCCAACGGTACCGCTGTCAATATACAGACTATGGTCTTTGGCAACATGGGTGATGATTGCGCAACAGGTGTTGGTTTTACACGTAATCCCGCTACCGGTGAAAACGTCATGTTTGGCGAGTTTCTAATCAACGCACAAGGAGAAGATGTTGTTGCTGGTATCCGAACGCCTAAACCTGTACACGAGCTGGCAAATGAAATGCCTCAGATGCACAAAGAACTGTCTGCTCTCAGCGACCGTTTAGAAAAACATTATAAAGAAGTTCAGGACTACGAATACACCATCGAAAATGGCGTGCTCTACTGTCTGCAGACTCGCGATGGCAAGATGAATGCCTCTGCCCGCGTACGTACCTCACTGGAGATGACTAACGAAGGACTTATCACTCGTAATGAGGCACTGCTGCGTATCAATCCTGAAGAGCTGGAGCAGTTATTGCACCCTCGCCTCGACCCTGAATCTAAACAGATGCCGATTGCACATGGTCTACCGGCATCACCCGGTGCGGCTTCTGGAAAAATCGTATTCGATGCTAACCGTGCAGAGCTGGCACGAGATGAAGGCGAAAAAGTAATACTGGTTCGTGAAGAAACTAAACCCGAAGACATTCATGGTTTTTTTGCCGCTGAAGGCGTACTGACCAGTCGTGGCGGCAAAACATCACATGCCGCTGTTGTCGCACGCAGCATGGGAAAACCCTGTATTGCCGGTGCTGAAGGGATACACGTTGATGTTGAAAAACATATTGCGCGCATCGGCCACACAGTGTTGCATGAGGGCGATATCATCACTATCGATGGTGCGAATGGTAATGTATATCTCGGTGAGATCGACATGGTACCCCCGAAGTTTTCTAATGAACTACAAACACTGCTGCACTGGGCAGATGAAATTGCTGAGCTGAAGGTTATGTGTAATGCAGACACCATTGACGCTGCCACCAAAGCCTCAGATTATGGCGCTATGGGCATAGGTCTATGCAGGACGGAACGCATGTTTAATGCACAGGACCGTCTGCCTTTAGTCATAGATATGATTTTGGCAAAAGACAAAGATGAACGCCAGAATGCTCTGGACAAATTACGCCCGATACAACGAGGTGACTTCAAAGATCTATTTAAGATTATGTGTCCTCGACCAGTAACCATACGTTTGCTGGATCCACCAATCCATGAATTTTTGCCTAGTGAAAAACAGTTAGAACAGGAGATCGAGCACCTGACAAGACTGAGAGATACTGTCTGCGGTGTAAATGATCTGATGAATACCATGCAGCTGCTAAAACGTAAAGCAGACATCAAATCTATGCCCAAACCTTTTGGACCAGGCGGACGTGAACTGGTGGAATCTGCAATCGCTAAAAAGAAGCAGATGCTGATAAAAGTGCGAGAGCTATTTGAAGTTAACCCAATGTTAGGTCATCGTGGTGTACGTCTGGGCATCACCTACCCCGAAATTTATGAGATGCAGGTACGCGCTATTCTTGAAGCCGCTGCCGAATGTAATAAAGAAGGATTTAGCGTGTGTCCGGAAATCATGGTGCCACAGGTCTGCACTGGTAAGGAACTGTTATGGGTAAGAGAAATTGTTGATCAGGTACATGCGGAAATAGAAGACAAATATGAAATTAAACTAGATTTTAAGTTTGGCTCCATGATCGAAGTGGTTCGTGCCTGTATGCGCGCCGGTAGACTGGCAGAAATTGCCGAGTTCTTCTCCTTCGGAACCAACGATCTAACACAGTCAACTTTCTCCTTCTCAAGAGAAGATGCCGAGAACAAGTTCCTGCCGCTGTATGAAGAAAACAATATCCTGCAGGACAATCCTTTTTCCACGCTGGATGTTAAAGGTGTCGGTCGGCTAATGGAGATCGCAGTCGATTGGGGACGCAAAACCAATCCTGATTTGAAAGTCGGCATCTGCGGTGAACAGGGCGGCCATCCTGAATCGATCCGTTTCTGCAATCACATTGGGCTGACCTATGTTTCATGCTCTGCACCGCGAGTGCCGATTGCAAGACTGGCTGCTGCGCAGGCTAAGTTAACCGAAGATGATTACATACTTGAATAAAACGCACATAACTTACATGAAATATTATTTAAAACAATAAGTAACAAGTGTTACTTAAATAAATAATTAAGTTAGTAATGAGATATACATAAACAGCACAAACGCCTATATCGCGGAACAAGATTCTGCTCCTACAAATACACGCTTTCCTGTAGGAGCGGAAACTTGTTCCGCGAATTAGCTAAATAAATAACCTATGAACGCCAGGTTAGGCAACCCGGTGGAGAAGAAAATTGGACAACCACGTATCTAAAAAGACCTGTAAATTCCCCGGCATAAAAACTGTCATTCACGGCAACGGCGCAGTTGCGCATGTTATGGGACATGTCTGTGGCGGTGTTATCGGCTACCCTATTACACCCTCCACTGAAATCTCTGAGATGTTTGAGGCGTATCGTGCCAAAGGCGGCATCAATGTCTGGGGCAAACATCCTTTTTTCTTCGAACCCGAAGGTGAACATTCAGCACAGAGCGGTGCCATGGGCGCGACATTGACCGGCGGACGTTTTATCTCAAACGCTTCTTCCAGTCAGGGCATCCTCTATGGCCTAGAGTCGCATTATGTCACTGTCGGCAAAAAGGTAGGCGGTTTCGTATTACAGGTGGCGGCGCGTTCTGTTTCAAAACATTCATTAAATGTAATGGCCGGGCACGACGATGTCTATGCCCTGCTACCTTCTGGCTACACCATCCTTTTTGGCAGCAATCCACAGGAAGCTGCAGATCTAGCCGCCATTGCTTATCGTGTCAGTTCACTATCGATGATACCGGTGACCAATGCGATGGACGGCTTTGCTACCAGCCACATGCAATGTGAAACCCTTTTACCAGAACCTGAATTGCTGAAAGAATTCCTCGGTGATCCATCAGGGCGAATCAAGTCACCCACCGTCGCGCAGGAAATATTATACGGTGCAAAGGGTCGTGTTTATCAGCTGCAACAATATCTAAACAGACACTGCGGCGACATACAGCCAGACAGCTTGACTGCGCTGAAAGAATTCCTCGAACAGTCCAGCGATAAAGTCGAAGCAGACAATGCCGGCAAAATGGTAACAGAGTCGCTGACATGGATTCCAGAAGAACTGCAGGCACAATGGAAAAGACAATGGATCAATGCCTTTGAGAAAGGAACTCGGCAGCTGGTCCCTGCCATGGTCGATGTCAACAATCCCGGCCTTACTGGCGGTGTACAAAACCAGCCAGATTTTCAGGCCGGCCTGGTCGACCATAAAACTCACTTCGCCAATGAGATTCCAAAATTCGTCAGGCAGGCAATGGATGAGTACGGTGAACTCACCGGCCGTTGCTATAATCCGGTGCATACATTTAAAACTGACGATGCAGAACATGTCATCGTCGGTCTGGGATCAGTCACCGATGATGCCGAGGCTGTTGCCAGCTACCTGCGCGGTTTGGGTAAAAAAGTCGGTGTGGTTTCAATCAAGCTACTGCAGCCTTTTCCTGAGGGCGAACTGGTTGACATACTCGATGGTAAAAAAGCCGTTACCATCCTGGAACGTTCTGAAGTCAACGCACTCACCAACCTGGTTACCCAGTCACTGTTCAAAGCACGCGAAAACAATGACCTGATCCGTCATCGCGGTATCCCGGCCATCGATAACCTGCCTAAGATAAGCACCGGTATCTTTGGCATCGGCGGACATGATTTGCAGCCCCGCCACCTGATTGCGGCCTACAAAAATATGGAGAGCACACTCAACGTGCCTTTCTTCTATCTGGGCTCACAGTTCTTTGAAAAGAACCCGTCCGGGGCGAATGCCGAATTGCAAAACAAACTGAAACAGGCCTACCCGGAAACGGAATTTATGGCACTGGACACCGAGGAAAATCCCTCGCTATTGCCCGATGACGCCTTACGCATCCGCTTCCATTCGGTTGGTGGTTACGGAACCATCGCCACCGGCAAGTTGCTTACCGACATCCTCGCTGGCGTCATGGGGCTGCACTCAAAATCAGCGCCTAAATACGGCTCAGAGAAAAGCGGCGCACCCACTAATTTTTATATCTCATTGAGTCCAGAACCGATCAAGATTACCAATGCAGAACTGGAAGACGTCGAGATCGTGGCCTCCCCCGATCACAAGGTATTTAGCCACACCAATCCACTGCGCGGACTCGCCGACAACGGCACCTTAATCATGCAGTCGCATCACACACCCATCGAAGTATGGAAGGAACTGCCAGCCCACGCACGTAAGACGATCCGTGAGAAAAAAATACATTTTTATGTGGTTGATGCTTTCGGCGTTGCCAAAAAACATGCACCCGCACCAGATCTTGAAATTCGTATGATGGGCATCGCTTTCATCGGTGCGATATGCGGACACGTAGACCGGATTACATCCCATAGTGCCAATAAAGCAGAATCTGCCGCACAATCAGAATCAGAATCAGCCATCCTGGAAAAAGTCGAACAGCAGGTCACAAAGAAATTCGGCGCCAAAGGCAAAGCCATCGTCGAAGGCAACATGAAAGTGGTAAGAGAAGGCCTGGAGGCTACTCACAAAATCGACTACAGCACTAAGGAATTCATCGCAGCTGAACGGCACTATACTGAGAAGCGGGAAGCCGAAAAGCTCGCGGTCGTCGTAAGCGGACCCAAAAAGATCAAACCGGGTATCGATATTTCAGCAAGCATGTCCAGGGCGACTGGAAGTACAGTAACAAACGGGCTTTTCAACAAGTCTTATTACGACGATATCCTTGGCGATCGCATCAAAGACGGCAGCATCGGCGAAGCGCCAGTCATGCCGGGCGGCGGCATGTTTATCCCGGTAGCAACGGCTGCCTGGAAAGACAAAGGCATGTTCCGGCTTGATGTACCAAAGTACACCGCCGACCTCTGCACCGGCTGTCTGGAATGTGCTGTAGTCTGCCCCGATGCCGCCATTCCCAACACGGTTCATGACATCCATGATTTGCTGCTAACGGCAATCAGTAAACTAGATATTACCAAACAGCATAAAGCCGACATGCAAAAGCAGGTGTTCCCCCTGACCAAAGCAGTTCGCGACTTTTACCGGAACCTGATCGGCAAAGATAACCCGTCATTCAGTGAGATAGTCTCGCAGTCACTGTCCAGTTTAGACATAAGCAACACTAGCCTGAAACGTGACTTCGAAAAAATGGCCGAAGTGCTCGAATGTTTCCCGGTGGCAAAAACCCGTCCTTTCTTCGACGCCATGGAGAAAAATGAAGCCGGCTCAGGCGGTCTTTATTCGGCCAATATCGATCCCTGGAAATGCACCGGTTGTCTGGAATGTGTTGACGTCTGTGGACCGGGCGCATTAAGTGCAGAAAAACAGAGCAGCCAGATGCAGGCCGAGATGAGCCATAACTTCGAGTTCCTCAACAGCATGCCAAACACAGCGGCTCGCTTTACCGAGGATGCCATCCAGCCAGATGGTGACATCAAACGTCTGCTACTCAATCACGACAATTACTACGCCATGACCGGTGGTCATGGTGCCTGCCGCGGTTGTGGAGAAGTGACAGCAATCCGTCTGCTTACCGCGACCAACAAAGCAATCCATGAGAATAAACGTAAAATACACATCCGTGAACTGGAAGCCCTGATTGCCCAGCTAAACACTAAAGTTAAAAAAATACCCAGAGACAGACATGATCCGTTTCGAAAAAAACGCATACGTAAAACCATCGTTACCCTTGAAAAACGTCTCTATCTTTTCGAGAGCGGTCCCACCGGCAATGGCCCTTCTCCTGCAGCAATTGCCAACGCGACCGGTTGCAGCAGCGTGTACGCTTCAACCTTCCCTTCGAATCCTTATAAAGACCCGTGGGTAAACAGCCTGTTTCAGGATACCCCGGCAGTAGCAAAAGGAATCTTTGAAGGTTTCTGTGCAACTGCGGTTGAAGACTTCACTGCCCTGCGCACAGCCAAACTCGATCTGCAGGACCTATACGATCCGGATATACACGAGAGTCTGTTCCGGTGTTTTAACTGGCACCATTTTTCCAGAGATGAGTTTTCTCTGCTACCGGCTGTTATCAGCATGGGCGGCGATGGTGCGACGTACGATATCGGGTTTGGCGCCTTGTCGCGCCTGCTGGTCTCGGAAACACCAATCAAAGTGGTGGTACTCAACACCGGCGCTTATTCCAATACCGGCGGCCAAACCTCTACCGCCAGTTATACCGCGCAAGATTCAGACCTGACCCGTTTCGGTGTCGCCCACAGCGGCAAACATGAAGATCGCAAAGAATTGGGTTTGATCGCTTCCTTCCACCCGAAGGTACTGGTGATTCAGACCAACGCTGCACTGCAAAGCCACTTCATGAAAAACGTCATGGATTTTCTCAGCTATAACGAATCCCCCGCCGTGTTTGATACCTATACCACCTGTCAGCCCGAGCACGGCATTGCCGATGATGCCGGTAACCGGCGTGCAATGTTGGCCATCGAAAGCCGGATGAATCCGGTTTTTGTTCACGATCCGCGTCGCGGTGATACGCTTGCCAAACGTTTTTCTCTGGAAGGCAACCCTGAAATTGGCAAAGACTGGATCACCACGACTCTGGATTACACC
This sequence comes from Gammaproteobacteria bacterium, assembly GCA_030595325.1. Taxonomy (GTDB): domain Bacteria; phylum Pseudomonadota; class Gammaproteobacteria; order SZUA-229; family SZUA-229. The sequence continues at coordinate 13,579 of JAUVDN010000039.1, forward strand.
GATGATGAAGGCAATGCTGCTTTGCTAGAAATACCTTTCACCGCTGCAGACTTTGCCGTACAGGAAGGTCGCTTCAAAAAACATTTTCACCCGGTAACTCAAGATGACGATCCACTGCCCATCGACGAATACATCAACCTGAGCACTAGCGAACGTTATGGCAAAGTACCCTTCGTCTGGTCCACCACCGCAGCAGGAAAATTGATCAAACTCACCATGACAAAAGCCATGGTGGAGCTGACCGAAGAACGCCGCAGGAACTGGCGTATGCTGGAATATCTCGGTGGCCTGCACATCGAACGTCTGGAAGAAGATCATCGACTGGAACTGGATAACTGGCAACAGAAGTACCGTGAGTCCAGTGTCGCCAGAGAAGCTTCTATTGATTCTATCGCCAGAGGTATGGCCGAGCTGGCGAGTATTTCTGGCGCACCTGACGGCAAGGTTATACCTGTCACCATTGCCAGTACGAATATAAACACAGACAACAGCACAGAGACTGCCTCACAAGCTATACCGGCTAGTTCTGGTTCTAACGCTAACTCAAGCACTAACGCTGGGGGCAACCTTGTAGAAATCACCGAAGCAGACATGGTCAATTGCACCAACTGTAAAACCTGTTATCAGGATCTGGGCGAGTTATTCGAAAAGACAAAGATAATGGTCAGTGGCTCATCTAAAGAAGTTGCCCGGGTAATACCGGGGATCTTTGACAAGATTAAAATCACCCCCGAGCTTGCGCAACGAGCAACGCGTGTGGCCGATGATTGTGATGCAGAAATCATCCGTTTTCATGTACCGGTTTAGGTAAAAATCATATGTCCCATAACATAGATGAATTTGATGGTTACGATGATAAAGATCTCGAACGCTATCATCAGGCCAATCTCGAGATTGAGAGTAACCGGCATCATATTGAAGACACAAAAGAAGAAATAGCAGAACTTGAACACAGTACAGCGGTAGAGCTGTTTCAGAAACAGTTCGGACTGTTGCAGAAACACCTGATCAGTGACCCAAAATATTTTCAACAGATGTTCATCAATGACGGCACCAGTGCAATCGCCTGGGAATTTCAGAAAGATAAACTCAGTAAAAAATTTACCCGTACATTCTGGAACCTGTTGCTCAGAAACGATGACTTCAGCAGCCTTTTATTGCGCTTTATCTGGAACCTGCCGCTAAAGCAAAAACGTAAATTTATCCGTGCTATCGACAAACACCTGTCAGAGAGTTACCCCATGTTTAAAGGCCTTGCCAAAGGCTGGCCAGGTGAAAACAACATCCCTCCCTATATTCGTCCAGCCAGTGAACGCAATCAAGACTTCGATCTGGTGAATCAGGGTTACCTCGGTTACATGGGGCTGGGTTACAGTTTTCGTGAGGTCGAAATGTTTGTCTGGCTGGAAGTTTTGCGTGACAAACAGTGTGACGATAGACCCTGTGAGATAGGTATTCCAAAAAACGGCGGCGGAGCAAAAGATGATCAGGTCGATGGTGGTTGTCCGGTCAAAATTCGCATACCAGAAATGCTGCACCTGATTGGTGAAGGTAAATTCAAGCAGGCGTTTGACCTAATCAAAGAATCCAATCCTCTGCCCAATGTTACCGGCCGTGTCTGCCCGCAGGAGATCCAGTGCCAGGGCGTCTGTACACTCAATAAATTACCTATCGAGATTGGACAGATCGAATGGTATCTACCGCAGAGTGAAAAGATACTTAAACCGGATGATGATTTTGCCGTAGAAGCCACTAATGGTCATCCATGGGAAAACCCATGGGCAAAGGCTGAAAAACCACCTGTCGCCATCGTCGGTTCCGGTCCTTCAGGAATGATCAATGCTTACCTGTTAGCCAAACAAGGTTACCCGGTGACCGTATTCGAAGCCTTCCACCAACTCGGTGGTGTGTTGCGCTACGGCATACCCGAATTCCGTCTGCCTAACGAATTGATCGATGATGTCGAACGCAAAATCACTATCCTCGGCGGCAAGTTTGTTACCAACTTTATCGTCGGTAAAACCACCACGCTGAAAGCACTGAAACGCGCCGGCTTCTGGAAAATTTTTATCGGTACCGGCGCCGGCCTGCCGCGTTTTATGAATGTACCGGGCGAACACATGAATGGCATCATGTCAGCCAACGAATTTCTTACCCGGGTCAACCTGATGAATGCGCACCTGGAAGACTATGAAACACCGCTACCGAAAGTCAGGGGTAAGCAGGTAATCGTCATCGGCGGTGGCAATACCGCGATGGATGCTGCCCGTACTGCCTGCCGGCTTGGCGGCAATGTCACTATCGTTTACCGACGCACACAGGACGAGATGCCAGTACGTGTTGAAGAACTGCATCATGCAACTGAAGAAGGCATCAGTCTGAAACAGCTGCGCGCGCCACGCGAGTTTATCGGTAATGACAAGACGCATTTCGTCACCCACACCAATCTCGATGTCATGGAACTGGGCGAGCCGGATGAATCGGGGCGCCGGCGTCCGATAGTTACTGGTGACAGTGAACAGATGAAAGTCGACCTTGTCATCATGGCGCTCGGCAATGCATCGAACCCCATCATAAAAGATGCGGAACCCGAACTTAAAACCAGTAAATGGGGAACCATCGAAGTGCGCGCTAATTCGCAGGAAACCTCGATGGACAATGTCTATACCGGTGGCGATGCCAACCGTGGTGGTTCAACTGCGATAAAGGCAGCGGGTGATGGCATGAATGCCGCTAAAGAGATAGCGAGTGATTTTACCTTCTCTGCCAGTGAGATTAAGTCCCTGGTAAAAACCGCAGAAGCGTATACCAAACAGGGTCAGTCACCACAAAGAATCCTGCAAAGAATCGAGCTGGCAGAGGGTGTTGTAGAGCTAGTGGTCTACTCTCCACTGATAGCTAAATCAGCCCGTGCCGGGCAATTCGTGCGCGTACTAGCCTGGGAAAAAGGCGAACTGGTGCCGATGACTCTGGCTGACTGGAACACAGAACAAGGCACTATAACGCTGGTAGTACAGGGACTGGGCAGCAGCTCGATGAAGATAAACCAGATGCAGGTCGGTGATGCCTTTGCCGGCATCGCAGGTCCACTCGGTTTACACAGCAAAATTCGTCGCTATAAAAATAGCGAGACGGCCGTTTTCACCGCTGGCGGTGTCGGACTGCCTCCGGTCTACCCCATCATTCGCGAACATCTACGTAAGGGGAATTATGTCACCCTCATCTCTGGCTTTCGTAATAAAGACATGAAATTCTGGGATGAAAAAGATAAACGTATCGGACTACTGCAAGCAAAGTATCCTTCCCTGCTTGATGTTATCTATACCAGCAATGACGGCAGTTTTGGTACAAAAGATTTTGTTACCGGCCCTCTACAAAAAATGCTGGAGAACATGAAAAACGGCAGTGGCCGCGTTATCGGTGAGGTCGTAACCATCGGTCCACCATTAATGATGCGAGCAGTCAGTGACCTGAGCAAACCATTCGGGGTGAAAACTGTGGCGAGCCTTAACTCCATCATGGTCGATGCAACAGGCATGTGCGGCGCATGCATGGTACCGGTAATAATCGATGGCAAGATGGTTCGCAAACATGCCTGTGTCGATGGTCCAGAGCTGGACGCTCACATCATCGACTGGGATAAGTTTCTGCCACGATTCATGCAGTTCAAAGCACAGGAAGAAGAAAGTAAAGTTCGACATGGATATACCTAAAAACAAGCACTATGACTTTTTGACATAGGACAAGTTACTCTTAGATTATTGCTCTACAATCGATAAAATTAAACCAATTATTATTCGAAAAGATGGAAGAAAAAATGGCACAAGCAAAAAATAAAACGGTTAAAAAGAAGCCTATTAAAAAGGCCATTAACAAAAAAGTTCTCAGCAAAAAAGTTACTAAAAAGAGCAAATCTAACGAATCTAAAATAAAAGTAACGCTAGAGCAGCGACACAAAATGATATGTGAAGCTGCCTATTACATATCACTGGAAAAAACATATGATACGGTCAGTCCGACCGAAGACTGGTTACAGGCGGAAACATTCATCAACAAAATCTGTTCCATACACGCCCAGTAAAACCAGCAAGGTAAATGATTCTCAACTGAGACTGTTTCTAGTTACAACTTGAACAGTTGCGCTAATATTTATATATGGCGTTTATTACAAAAAAGGTGAAGTAGATGAACAACGTATCAGTTAGAAAACTTTTAATAACTGTTAGTATGCTGGTACTAGGTTTAACAGCAACTACGGTATCTGCTACCTGGTATGTTAACCAGTCTGAAGGTTATTACAAACCGAAAAATTACCACAATGAAAAATATGGTGATTTTGTTCCAACCGATATCCATCAGAAATTATTTGGGCACCTGAATACTTATTCTACACAGGAAGAAAATAAAACTCTTGCTGACACTTCCCTTGTAGAGTCCGGTAACAATCAGACTATCGCACCTGGTAATCAACCACCTGGTAATCAACAAACGTCGAATCAAGCTCAAAACTTCACACAACAATACCCGCAACCTACATATAACCGTTATAACCAGAACAGAAAATACGCTTCACCTGCAAATGGAAGAAACAACCGTAGTACGAATTTTAATGGCCCATGGAATAATGGCTCAAGTGTTAGCGGACCATGGAACAGCAAGGGTTCAAATTTCAGTAACCCATGGAACAGTAATGGCTCCAATTTTAGCGGTCCATGGAAAAACAATGGGTCGAATTTCAGTATGCCATGGGGTAACAATAGGGGCAACAACAGGGGAAATAATAACGGCTCAAATATGAGCCCATTTGGTAATGGTGGTGGTTGGAACTGGTAACAATAAATCCGAAGAACAAAAAGATAACAACTTGGTGCACGAACACTTAATCGTTGTCTAGAATAAATAATATGGTGGCATTACATTTAAAGTAATCTTACAAATTTATTATTCAATTTCACATTCCCTTCAAGCTGTATTACTAAATCACGTAATGAACTGCCATTTAGAAATGATATAAATAAAAAACATTAAATCATCTCCAGATTATTATCATTCCAAGAGCTTAGTAAAATAGTACCTTGATAAAATATATAAACCAATAACTACTAATTTTCTTTTTGACTTATGTCACCACCATAATCAATCGACCAGTGTATAACAACGCAACTCAAACTTATACGAATAGTCAAAATGAATGATTTAACTTTTCAAATGATATTACACTGCAGCTACACAGGCGATGAGAACAACATTGATCAGATACTTATAGAACAACTGATGGATAACAGCTGGCAAGAGCTTGCACTGTCTACAGATAGCCCGGGGTTCGATATCTTCATGTATGCAATCCTGACCTGTCAGCACATGTACTTCAGAAACAATGCAGCAGAATACGGTCTGGTTCTTAACTCGAGCGAGGGATTAATAACCATCATTACAAACGAAAACAGAAGTATTCAATCACTGCATGTAGATTTTAAGGGTACACTAAGCAAGGGAATTGCTAATGACGACATGGTGAATTCTATCGTTGCACGAATGAATCTGTGCCCGGTATCTATAAACCTAAAAGATTTTCTGGATAGGAAAACGACTGTTGTCTTTGAGGCTATCTAATAATACTTTAGCGCTTTCAACACTTTCAACACTTTCAACACTTATATTATTATTGTATTTAATAGATGAAAATATAAAAAAGGGACGGTGACATTTGCGAATAATTCTCATTTGTCACCGACCCCTTAATTTCGACCTCTTAATTTCAATGTGTTTTTTTGACCCACTCAAACGCGTCACTTTCATTTGTGAATGCACGTATATCTTTGTTATTATTTCGTGAAAACGATCTATATGCTCTATACATTCTTGCCAAAAAAAATGCTGTGTTTGAAGGGGTAATTAATGCAAGTTTTCTTTTGATTTCACTTTTATCAGTTCTTGAGGCTATTTTCCCAATACTTTTTAACCCTTTATCAGTTAGTTTAAAATCTGTGGTTTTACTGAAGTCAACAACTTCGTTGTAGTCAATATAATCAGGATGGCATTGGATATCCTCCTGGTATTCCAGTATTGCATCAATAAGATCGATATCAATTGCTACACCTTCCCATGTAGTGATAATGAGCTTGTTTATATTATCTATATGATGTTTAGCAGGCATAGTATATATTTAGTATCAACGTTAAATGATTTGTTATACGATTTTAGTGGGCGTCACATCACGCTACACTAAAGACTGTTTATTATATTTGGGGTCAGAGCAAAAATTACTCCATAGTTTTTACTCTGACCCCAAATATTTAGTTCCTGTTGTAGATCATTGGTATCCATTTATTCACTCTCCCGAGTCAACTAGCATCAAATTTTAAAATAAACATACTTTTACGCTTATACCTTAATCAAGGTTATATTTGGGGTCTACATTTGGGGTCAGAGTAAAAATCACTCCATAGTTTTTACTCTGACCCCAAATATCGTTTATATCAACTGCCATTCTTATTAACTCAGTCCTTGATAGCCAAAATCATAAGCTTTACCCAAATCCACAGTTCCAGGCTTCTCTGTTTTTTTATCACCTTCACGCTTGTCAGTAGCTCTTACTGTCGCAGGATGAATAAATTCTATAGCTGCAGGGGAGATTGCTAAAAGAACACCCTCGATTAAAAATGTACCTGCACCACCCGCACCCTGACCGCTTGTAGCTCGTCTATTTATAACTACCTTATCAACGCTATTATCTGCACAGTATGCTTTGAATGCTTGTGAAAACACTTCTATATCATCTTGAGACGGATTTTTTGGTAAAGCGAGCTTATTAAACCTTGGAGCCACCAAAGAGTGACTGTCTTTTGATCCTGTCAATGTAACGAGTCGAGCCACATTGGCTTTTAAAAATATACCTGAAATAACCATGCTACCTCCTTAATTTATGAGCCCCTAACGGTTGAGTTGTGGGGATTTCACGAATCGCGTAGTGAAATTCCCACACGAACGATTTGTTATATTGCGTGTTGGCAATTAGCTACAACCAAGAGAACAGCTTCCATCACTTTTTAGCCATATACCGATACGACAGTTTTGAAAAGTACATTGACTCATTGTTGCACCACCTATTTTTAATGCGTTGCCGTCACTATTGATAACCTCTGGTGTAGGCGAATCAGTGCTTTTTACAAAAATACCAGTCGGTGTATATAGCTCTGCTTGTGTTCGAAACGCATCACCTTTTTCATGCGCTATTTCAAATAGTATTTGTCCGTTCATTTCACACACAGTCATATCTTTTGGATAGTTCATTTTTATACCAGCTTTTTCGCCATCTTTAGTGGCGTAAACACGTGTGCCTTTTACTTTTGCCAAGTATGTACCATCAGGGTGGTATATTGGTATTTCAGTTGTATAGCCCAATGCCTCTTCTTTAATTATTGAAACAAGAGGAGTGTCATCATATTGCAATATGATAGGTGTGTTGATGAATTTATTTGTTGCCAACGTGACAATTGGCGATGTTTGGTAAATGAGTTTGTCCATTTTATTTCTCCGTTGAGGAAAGTAATTTCTTTAAGCAATATAACGTTTGAGCTGTGGGGATTTTGCGAAGCGTAGCGAAATTCCCACACCAGTGACTTGTTAGGGTATTAGTGCTGCTAATGCAGGTAAGAAGGGCATTACAACAGGGCCAAGCACTGTCATATGATTGGCCATAATTGCCATAAATGATTGATACCTGTCCTTGAATGAGGCCGTTCCATAACTATCCTTCATTTCCTGTACGGATGCGGTTACATTATCAATGTCCTCACTCTCTGATGACATAATCGCTTCAAGTAACTGATCGAATACTTCTGGTATTTCTACGTTAATAGCATGCTGTTCAAAATCACTACTACCAGTAGCAACGTTCTGAACATCTCCGCTTATATATGTATTGAAAATTTGCTGTACTTTTTCTTGTGGAAGCGGATTTGAGTTTATTGGAGCTTCACCTGCATTTGGTGCTTCAGTTTCAATCTCGAGCACGAAATTAAGAACCCTATTTCTAACTATATCTAAAATAGCGACGACCGCATTTAGTGGTATTATTTTCCATGCTTGCATGCAATTCATGCCCTCATAGATTTTATCTCCATAATGAGCAACTATGTCTGGACTCCATGCTTCTTGCGCGCTTCCACCAGAATCACCTTCTACTAGGGCCTCCAGGCCAGCGACAGGTTGTAGGACATATGAATTTGATAGACCTTCGCGTAGTTTCTCAGGCATGCATGTTATTGGAATATTTGCGTTTCTTAGTCCTGAGCTAAATGGGCCAGAAAAATGACCCTTAGAGTGTACATGTAGGATGCGATAGTCAGGTAATGAATCCTTATCTTCATAACCGCTTAGCTCATTGTCCACCCATTTTTTAAATTCGTCATTACTAAGTCTGGCCGCAAGTACTTTGCACTTTCTGAGAAGCGACGCCAAGTCAACTTCCGAATCTACCGCTGCATCTTGGATATCTCTTAGTAATGACATACGTTTTCCTTTAGACCCTAACTACAATTAGAACCCCTAATTGTCCTTTTTATAAAGTGACTTTTAGGGGATATAATAAATTCTGCTTCAATTAAATCAATCATTTAGTATTTTATTAGGGTACTTTATCCATTTTACTGAGGAACTACAGACATC
>JAUVDN010000092.1 GCA_030595325.1 Gammaproteobacteria bacterium
CTCCTGAACGTGTATTGGAGATGTGTGCTTACCAGAGAACGGTTGATGGTGATCAGTCTTTAGATAGCGCTTACTGGCTGGCTCGTATTGAGGAAATTGCCAAACGAGGACAGCGTGTACTGGCAATTGCCGTAAAACCGACAAGAAATGATCACATGGAACTCATGTTCAGCGATGTGGAAAATGACCTGATTATGCTGGGCATGTTTGGCTTGATCGATCCCCCACGCGAGGAGGCTATTGAGGCGGTGCAGGCCTGTGACAGGGCAGGCATCCGGGTGAAGATGATTACAGGCGATCACGGTGCCACCGCCCGCGCTATTGCCCGGCAACTGAACCTCGTTAATACCGACGATGTGCTTACCGGGCAGGAACTTGAAAAAATGAGCGAGGATGAGTTACGGCAACGCGTACTGGATGTTGATGTGTATGCGCGTGTCAATCCTGAACACAAACTACTTTTAGTCAGGCTGATGCAGGAACAGGGGTTGATTGTGGCGATGACAGGTGACGGGGTAAATGATGCCCCGGCCCTGAAACGTGCCGATGTAGGCACAGCCATGGGTCAAAACGGAACGGAAGCAGCCAAGGAAGCTGCTGAAATGGTACTCGCCGATGACAATTTCGCCTCAATCACTCACGCTGTAGAAGAGGGTCGTACTGTATATGACAACCTGAAAAAGGCCATCCTGTTCATCCTTCCGACCAATGGCGGTGAGGCACTGATTATTCTAACTGCAGTACTTCTTGGTTTTGAGCAATTACCACTAACACCGGTACAGATTCTGTGGGTGAATATGATTACCGCAGTAACCCTGGCATTGGCGTTGGCATTTGAACCACCAGAAAAAAACGTCATGCAACGGCCGCCACGTGATGCGCATGAGCCGATACTGACACCGTATTTTATCTGGCGGATAAGTTTTGTTTCAATCATTTTAATGAGTGGCACCTTCGGTCTTTTTTTATGGGAGATGGATGCTGGCGCCAGTATCGAACACGCACGAACCGTTGCTGTAAATACGTTGGTTATGTTCGAAATTTTTTACTTATTTAATTCGCGTTATATTACTGCTTCAGTATTTAACCGGGCTGGTTTTACCGGTAACCCTTATGTACTTTTAGCTATCGCCATACTTTTAATCTTTCAGTTAGGTTTTACTTACCTTGCACCGATGCAGATGTTGTTTGGCACCACTGCGATTGATCTAAATATATGGTTACGAATTATCCTGGTTTCGTCATCGGTACTGTTTCTTGTTGAGATAGAAAAATATTTTACACGGCGAGGCAGAAAGTTATCTGATGAATGACACTTTCGATTTATGGAAACTGTTTGCTGGGCTTGGTCTGTTCCTGTTTGCCATGAACTATCTGGAAGTTGCACTAAAGCAGCTCGCCGGCAGGCGCTTCCGTCGTTTCCTGCGTTATTCAACAGATAAACCGGTCAGTTCTGCCGTTGGCGGTATCATCGCTACCACGGTAGTGCAGAGCAGTTCATTAGTGAGCCTGATCGTGCTGGCTTTTGTTGGTGCAGGCCTTATTCCGCTGGTTAATGCAATCGGTATCGTTCTTGGCTCCAACCTGGGAACAACCTTTACTGGATGGATAGTCGCCACGCTCGGTTTTAAATTAGATCTCACCGTATTAATCTACCCCTTGGTCGCTGCCGGCGGTCTTGGTTATGGGCTGTTAAAAAGACGCTGGAAATCGTTCAGCCAGCTTTTATTGAGTTTTGCTTTTCTGCTCATGGGTTTGGACTTCATGAAAGACAGTGTAGCGGCACTGACTGAGCAAGTTGATATAAACGTACTAAGTGATTACCCACTGGTCATATTTTTATTCATCGGTATTATTTTTACCGCAATCATCCAGTCCAGTTCAGCGACCATGATGCTTACCCTCAGTGCACTCTATGCTGGAATTATTCCGCTTCCCGCTGCGGCGGCATTGATCATCGGTGCAGACCTTGGTACAACCAGCACGGTTTTACTGGGAAGTCTGCACGGTGCTGCAGCTAAACGCAGACTGGCGATGGCGCACGTACTGTTCAATTTCACCATTGCTACGCTGGCATTTATCGGACTGTTCCCGTTATTGGCATTGATTGAACTACTCACTATCCATGATCCGCTATATTCTCTGGTAGCGTTTCATAGCCTGTTCAATTTGTTTGGTCTATTTTTATTCTTGCCATTGATCAAACAGTTTTCGAATTTTCTGGAACATTGGATCAAAGAGGATGAGCCACACATCGAACGCTTTATTCACAATGTATCTAAAGACGTAACAGACGCAGCATTGATTGCGTTGGAAAAAGAGTCACGCTACCTGCTTTATCTGGTGTTACGTTTGAATCTGCGTTTTTTACGTATATCACCAAAAACAGCGGGTATTGCGAATAGCGAATTTCATCTGCCCACGGCACTGGCTTCATCCAGCAAGCTGGAGCATTACATTGCTATTAAAAAGCTCGAAGGTGAAATAGTCAGTTATGCGCTTAAGATAAAAACAGATGATTCTGATGCAGACATCGACAGAGTTAAAGGTGATGGCTTAACGCAAAAGATTGATGATCTCATCAACGCTGTACGTTCGGGCGTCTATTCTGCAAAGTCACTTAAAAATATCGATGATGATCTGAAATCTTTTTATGTTATTGACGATGATACGGTGAGTAAGTATTTTGAAGAGTTGAAAGAGCCGGTAAATTCAATCTACGCTTCTATTTTTAGTTTGCTTGAAAATAATAAGGACAGTGATTTCATCGAGGAAGAATTATCTTCGCTGAAAGAAAAGTCGCAAGATTTTCATCATGCTTTCTCCAGTAAACTTTATAAAAAGATGAGTGCTATACATATTAAGTCTCTCGACCTATCAACCTTGCTCAATGTGAACAAAGAAATAGAGACATCCGAAAAGGCGATGATTAAGGCATTAAGTATGCTTTGAGATAAATAATATTTCTTTATTTGATCTTTTTTTATTTAATATAGCGCTCTCTATTCTTGTCCGTTAAAGCCTTAAGAAAACTTGAGATGTCGTTGACTTGTTGTTCGCTAAGGGTTTCATCCAACTGCAGTTTTGCCATCTTGCGTACAGCCTGTTCCAGTGTTGATATTTTTCCATCATGAAAATATGGCGCTGTTAGAGCAACGTTGCGTAATGGGGCAACTTTGAAAAACATACGGTCATCCTCATCTTTTGTTAACAGGAAAATACCTTGGTCTTCCTGGTTTTCGTATGGATTCTCTTTACCTAGTGGCTCATAAGTTTCACCACCAAGCAGTATTCCATCATGACAGGATTTACAGTCAAGTTTTATAAAAATTTTCAGGCCTCGAAGTTCATCCTCCTTTAAAGCATGACTATCGCCATTTAGAAAGTCATCGAAGCGGGAAGGTGTTATCAATGTACGTTCAAAAGCTGCAATTGCTTCCGCTATATTCTGATAGCTGATGGCTGGATTGTTGGTTGTGTTATTGGCTGTATTGCTGCCTGGAAAGGCTTTACTGAATGCATTCTGATATTCAGGAATATTTTTTATCTTATTTACGACGCTCTGCTCATCTGGCATGCCCATTTCTATCGGATTAAGAATAGGGCCTTTTGCCTGCTCGGTCAGATCTTCAGCACGACCGTCCCAGAATTGACTGTCCTGCCAGCCTGAGTTCAGCACGGTCGGACTGTTCCGGTTTCCTAATTCATCTTTCGCGCCAGGTGATGTAGGCAAGTTATCAACACCAGCAAAACCATCCTTCAGACGGTGGCATGATGCGCAGGATTGACTGTCATTAATTGACAGACGTTTTTCAAAAAAGAGTTTTTCACCGAGTGCGATGCGTTCAGCCGTGTCATTTTCTGAATTAGGCATAGCTTCAGGTAAGGGCGAAAATATACGGTTTGCACGGCGAATCAGCAGTTCGACATCCATTGCAAAAACATTGCTTGTTGCCGCTAAAAGCAATGCAGTGATGACTATGTTGATGATTTTCATATTGTTTTTGTTAGTGTACTTATGTATTTATTGACCTAGTGACTGCCATGCATCTCTTTAACGTGTTCATCAAAACCTGCGGGTTTATCTAAGTCACCCTCATAAATATAATGAGCAATCTTTTCAGCATCTTCTCTGCGTATTGAGAGGGGAGGCATGATATTAAATCGTCGGATTGCGCCACGCATCATGCTTTTATTTTCATCCTGTTTTCCTACCCAGTCAGTTATCGCTGCTACGAAGGAAGTTTTATCCGGGTAAGCACCTATATAGTGAAATCTTACAGCTGCGATAGGGGGTGCAACACGTTGTCTCATATCCATACCGCCGCTGAGGCCGTGACACGTAGAGCAGTAGGTTTTGTATAACTGTTCACCTTGTTTTATATCACTCGTTATCGCGCCATTTTCTGCAAAAACAGATTGTGATAGCAGCATAAAAGTGAATAACAAAAATAATCTGCTTATTACATCACTAAGATTTTTATATGTAATCATTTGGGCTCTTTTCATGGTGTTTATATTTCTATTAATTATAAAGCTTTTTGGACATGTGTAACGGTAGCTATTATCGATGTAAATAAATGATAAAGCTATTACCTATTTTAGCGATAAATCGTATCTACAGTATTGTTAGATTTATTGCTAGATTGATGTTGCACTCTGAAAGCGACCGCATGACCAACCGATGGTGCCGGATGTCTGGTCATGCACCTCTGCGGGCATATTTCTGGCTGGCCTGAATAATTTTATTGTAATTCTAACTAAAAAATAGACTAAGTGCCTAGGCTGCGTACCAGTGGATAAAGGTGCTCGGTTTCATCCTGGATACGCTGTAATACGATATTAAATAGTTCGTCTATCGCACCTAAGAACTGATCATGATCTTTTATCTTTAAATCATTATTATTTTTAGTCGGACACCACTGTTTACCAAATTTATTCAGAATCTTTTTTACTTCCACAGAGCCAGACATAAAGTTTTTGGCTACATTGTTAACTTTTTCGTCCGAGCTGGAGAGCAAATCGGTGTACATGTTTTTATCAACGGTATCAATATGTTCCTGAACCAGTGTCATATAATTGCTGAACAGATTGCAACAGGTCTTTGTGTCACACATGGTGCGGTCTTTTAATAGATACTGAAGAACATTGGATAATTCAGTGATGCGATGGTTTTGCTCATTGAGGTTTTTGTAAGTAATCATTTCATATTCCCAGGGTAAATTTTTTTCATATTTTCACTCTGACTCTACAGCGATAATAAGGTATTAAATATGATATAAATCAATGTTTCAGAATTTCTCAGAGTCGAAATATAGTATCGATGAATATTTAATATTCATACCAGTATTTTGTATCAAAAGGCTTCATTCAGGCATTAATGACGATATAATCAAAATGGTTCAAAACGTGAAATAACCAAAGATATTCAGTTACAGGACTCTGGATTATGAGATTACAGGTTATCTGGTTTAATCAGCTTGGCATCAAAGATATCGATGAAGTCGGTGGTAAGAATGCCTCTCTGGGTGAAATGATAAGTAATCTGTCGGGATTGGGTATAAAAGTTCCCGATGGTTTTGCTACCACTGCAGATGCTTTTCGAGCTTTTCTGGCACAACAGGGGCTAGATGAAAAAATCCAGCAGCGACTGGAGTCATTGAATACTAACGATGTGGGAGAGCTGGTCGATGCCGGTGCTGAGATCAGGCAGTGGATTTTAGATGCGCCAATTCCAGACACATTACGAATACAGGTTAGTGATGCCTGGCAGTCTTTAACCGCAGGTGATGAAACGATTGCGGTTGCTGTTCGATCTTCCGCTACTGCAGAAGATCTTCCTGATGCTTCTTTTGCCGGTCAGCAGGAAACCTACCTGAATGTCACAGGGCTGGATAACGTTTTAACCGCAATCAAACACGTGTTTGCATCACTGTATAACGATCGTGCTATCTCCTACCGCGTGCATCAAAATTTCGATCACAGTAAAGTCGCATTATCTGCAGGTATTCAACGCATGGTGCGCAGTGACCTCGGCACCAGCGGTGTGTTATTTACGCTCGATACAGAATCAGGGTTTCGTGATGTGGTCTTCATCACCGCGGCCTATGGCCTGGGTGAAACCATGGTACAGGGCGCGGTGAACCCCGATGAATTTTATGTCTATAAGCAGGCACTGCAACAGAACCGGCCCGCGGTGTTAAGCCGAACACTGGGCAGTAAGCTGATCAAGATGATCTATAACGATGCTGCTGGTAACGATGCCAGTGCCAATGATACCAGTGCCAATGATACTACTGGTAATAGCACCGGCCATGCACGCTCAGTGAAGACTGTCGACGTTGAAGAAAATGACCAGAAACGTTTCAGCCTCACTGATGCACAGGTAGAAGAACTGGCACGTCATGCGGTAACCATCGAACAGCATTATGGCAGACCCATGGATATCGAATGGGCACAGGATGGTATTGATGGTTCTATCTATATCGTGCAGGCCAGACCAGAAACAGTTGAGAGCCGGGCGAGTGTTTCGGTTATCGAACGCTACAAACTAAAACAGCAAGGTAATCTTTTATTAGAAGGCCGTGCCATCGGGCAGCGCATTGGCGCAGGCACTGTCAGTCTAATCAAAGACCCCAGTGAGATGTCACGGGTAAAAGAGGGTGACGTGCTGGTCACCGATATGACTGACCCCGACTGGGAACCAATAATGAAACGCGCTGCCGCCATCGTCACTAATCGTGGCGGACGCACCTGCCATGCTGCCATCATCGCGCGAGAACTTGGCATCCCTGCAATCGTCGGTTGCGGCAATGCAACTGAATTGCTTAATGATGGTGATGAGGTAACGGTTAGCTGTGCTGAAGGTGATGCCGGCAAGATATATCAGGGACAGCTGGATTTTGAAATTATTCGCACCGATACCGGTGATATGCCTGAACTGCCCACTAAGATTATGTTGAATGTCGCCACCCCCGGTCGCGCGTTTGCTTTTTCCCGATTACCTAATGCAGGTATCGGTCTGGCGCGCCTCGAATTTATAATCAACAATACTATTGGCATTCACCCGAAGGCATTATTGCAGTTTGATCAGCAAAGCGAAGATCTGCAGCAACAGATAAATCAGCGCATCGCGGGTTACAGTGACCCGGTGAGCTTCTATGTTGAAAAACTGGTCGAAGGTATCGCGACCTTAGCGGCTGCTTTTGCACCCAACCCGGTCATCGTTCGGCTCTCTGATTTTAAATCCAATGAATACGCCAAACTGCTCGGTGGTGATTTGTTTGAACCGCAAGAAGAAAACCCGATGATTGGTTTTCGTGGTACCTCACGTTACCTGTCAGAAGCGTTCCGTGACTGTTTCGAACTGGAATGCCGTGCGCTCAAAAAAGTACGTGATGATATGGGCTTGAGCAACGTGGAAATCATGGTGCCGTTCTGTCGCACCATCGAAGAAGCGCAACAGGTCGTTCAACTGCTTGCTGATAATGGGCTAAAACGTGGTGAAAATAATTGTCGCATCATCATGATGTGTGAAATTCCCTCCAACGCCGTACTGGCTGAAGAGTTTTTAGAATACTTTGATGGTTTCTCTATCGGTTCAAACGACATGACACAGTTAACACTGGGGCTGGACCGTGACTCTGGTCTTATCGCCAACCTGTTTGATGAACGAAACCCGGCAGTAAAAAAACTGCTCACCATGGCAATAGACGCATGTCATAAACAGAACAAATATATTGGTATATGCGGGCAGGGGCCATCCGATTACCCGGACTTTGCCGCCTGGCTGTTCGAAAAGAAGATTACCAGCATCTCACTTAATCCGGACACCGTGGTAAATACCTGGTTGCATCTGGCGAAGCTCAAAGATTAATGCTTAACGTTTAAAGATTAATAGCCTATGAATAATAATGCTGCAGTCCACCCCGTATTTTTTGTATCAGACCGCACCGGTATCACCGCTGAAAATCTTGGCCATGCACTATTAACCCAGTTCACCTCTATAGCATTTCAACATCATTCCTTACCGTTTATAGATTCAGAGGAAAAAGCAAAACTGGCTGCAGATAGTATCAACCAGGTTGCAGAAAATTCAGAAAATCAGCCCTTAGTGTTTAGTACTCTGATCGATGAGGATTATAGAAAAATTATTGCCGAAACCGATGCGTATATCATCGATTTCTTCGATACCTTCATCAAACCGCTGGAAGTGGAGCTGTGTACAGCATCCTCACATGCTCAAGGTCTGTCTCATGGTATTAGCAATGAAGTGGTTTACATGTCGAGGATGGATGCGATTAACTTTGCTTTGAAAAATGATGATGGTGTAAGCACGAAAGAGTATAACGATGCGGATGTAATCATGATTGGTGTATCACGCAGCGGTAAAACACCAACCTGCCTATACCTCGCCATGCAGTTCGGTCTGCGAGCAGCCAATTATCCATTGACCGAATCAGACATGGAACATGGGACCCTGCCTGAAATACTTCACCCATACCGTGAAAAACTATTTGGTCTGATGATCAATGCAGAACGCCTGCGTATGATTCGTGAGATACGCAGACAAAACAGTGAGTACGCTTCGATGGCGCAATGCCAGAAAGAAACAAGGCTAATCAAGCTGCTCTTCGAACAGGAAAACATATCACGCATAGACAGCAGTCATATATCGGTCGAAGAGATAGCGACTACTATCATTCAACGGATGAGAATAAGGCGGCCACCTATCTATTGAGATGGTGCTTTATGTCTACTTTCGGCCAATAACAGAAAATCACCTATTAAGTAGTAATACGCATACATGAGTAAAAGCTATAACAAAGCCAATAATTATAGTGATGACACTTTTATCAACATATGAATTACTTTGGCTTTTATTTACCAGTTGTTCGTAATCCTTAATATTTGTGTAGTACATTATTTTTTCCATTTCAGTTAATAAGTGACTACAGCGTAGTAGAGGGTATGACTTCTTACTTAGAACCAGTTCACGTTTTTTTCAATCACATGTAGTTTCAGTATGGTTTTGTGACATGCTTCAAAAAAATGGCATAATCATATGTGAAAGCGCATGTTTACCATCGGCCAACAAGAGACGGTCAGAGTCTGAGGGCAATTAGCCAGCATTCAATCATTAACCTTGGCTGTTATTTTCCGACATCGAGAATTTCATCGGCAACGGGCATTCGTTAACCATAAAAACCAATTAAATATTAATTATCCGTCAATTTACTATTAACTTTTATTCTGATAACTCGTGCCGTTGCGGTAGCAGAAGCACCACCATCTGATAATACATGTACGGTATAGCCTTCATTCAGAGCACCCGAGGAACCTTCCGCTGCAACTGTGCCAGCCGATGCTTCAACACC
>JAUVDN010000038.1 GCA_030595325.1 Gammaproteobacteria bacterium
CTTCTGCGAGTTTTTTCACAGCATGATAACGCTGCTGATTCGGTGGGGACCCTGTGCTCTCTACAGGGCGTAGCCGTCGTGGCGGCCTTTTCTGGGTACTCTTTGTGGCTGCTGACAAAGAGTGCCTCGCCCGCGGTGCGACTACCGCAAGCTTTAAGAGTTACACAAAGGCTAGATAAATAATCGAATAGAAAAGGTCGCGGAATGAGAAAATTCCGCTCCTACAGTGAAGGTATTAACTATAGAATAGTAATGTTACAAGCTAAGCAACAGCAAAGAAAAACTAGCGAATCCAGCCTCGTTCACTGGCATCAAGAAAATCCAGCATCATCTGAACATTTCCATCTTGCTTCGCTATCTCTTCAACTTTTTCTAAAGCGACTTTATGCGAGCAGCTGGATTTGATCAGTAACTTAAAAGCGTCCTGTAATGCACGAATACTTTCTACAGAAAAATTACGACGTTTCAGCCCTTCCTTGTTAATACCAACAGCGCGCGCTCGGTTTCCAGCGACAGTAAAAAACGGTAATACATCTCGATCTATCGCTGTCGAAAAACCGGTAAAAGCATGGGCGCCGATACGGGTAAACTGATGGACCGTTGTATAACCACCTAATATTACGTGATCATCGACAACGACATGTCCGGCCAAAGCGGTTGCATTAGCGAGAATGACATGATTACCAATAATACAGTCATGTGCAACATGTACGTTGACCATAAGTAAGTTATCACTGCCAATTTTTGTTACATTGCCGCCGCCAGGGGTACCTCGGTGAATATTTACATATTCCCGGATGGTATTGCGGTCACCAATAATAAGCTCTGTTGGTTCATCATCGAATTTTAAATCCTGTGGTTTTTCGCCCACAGAAGCAAATTGAAAGATACGGTTATCTTTGCCAATTTTTGTCGGCCCGTTGATGACGACGTGTGACGCAACTGTTGTACCCGAATCAATTTCTACATTAGCACCGATAACAGTAAAAGGTCCGATGCTTACGTCATCAGCAATTTTTGCCGAGGGGTCAACAACTGCTTGCGGGTGAATCATTTATGACGTCTCTTCACTGGATTAACTATTACGATGTCTTTGATTTTATACTTCTTTTGGTGAAGCCGCACATAGCAAGCTAGCAGCGGTACACAATTCACCATCTACACTCGCTTCACAGGAAAACTTCCAGATAACTTTTGAGCGACGCTCAATTTTCGCTTTCAGCATCAATTGATCACCCGGTACAACCTGTCGTTTAAAACGTACATTATCTATACCGACAAGCATGTATAAAATATCATCGCTGGGTTCTTCACTCATGGTGCGAAATCCCAGTAAGCCGGTAACCTGCGCAAGAGCTTCAATAATTAACACCCCGGGCATAATCGCCTGATTTGGAAAATGGCCTGTAAAATGTGGCTCATTGACCGATACATTTTTTATTGCAACGATATTCTCACCGGGCTTACATTCAATAACACGGTCAACAAGCAGTAATGGATAACGGTGTGGTAAGAATCTTCTTATTTCTTCTATGTACATTTCACTCAAAGCAGCGACCCCTGTTTAAATAGTCGGTGTTAATATCAATGTTAATTTCGATATAAATATATGCGTTTTTAGTATGTAGCTAATAAACGAGTAAGGTAATTATTCGTCAGCTTTCTTTTCAAGTTTTTTAATACGTTTCGCCATTTCGTCCAGACGTTTGAACCGCATTACATTTTTTTTCCAGTTCCTGGTGGTATCGACAAGCACACTAGAAGAGTACGAACCCGGCTCTTTTATCGAAGAGGAAACGAAAGTTCTACCTGTTATCATAACATTACTGACAATTTCTATGTTATCCCTAATACCAACACCACCACCTATCATGCAGTTTTTACCAATCTTTGTGGAGCCGGCAATACCAGTGAACGAGGAGATAACCGTGTGTTCGCCAATCTCAACATTATGAGCAACCTGTACCAGGTTATCAAGTTTTACACCATCATGAATAACAGTGTTCTGTAAAGCACCTCTATCAATTGTCACATTGGCACCGATGTCGACATCATCACCAATAATCACTTTACCAATCTGCGGAATTTTAAGATATGAATCACCATCGCGTTCATAACCGAAGCCGTCCGTGCCAATGACTACACCTGAATAAATAGTACAGTTAGAGCCTAACTGGCTTGAATGTTCGATAACCACATTATGATGTATAACCGTATTCTCACCAATACAGACATCATGAGAGATAACAGAACCTGATTTAATCTGTACATTCTCACCAAGAACAACGCCAGAATTAATAACAACATTGTGACCTAAATAAACCGAGTCAGGAACGAGCGCATCCTCTGCAACAACTGCACTTTCAGAAACACCACTTTTGTTCAGCTTTTCTGGATTTAGTAATCGTGTCGCTTTAACAAATGCTAAACGAGGATTATCGCTGATAAGTGCTGACACACTACAGTGACTCAGCCACTCTTCTTTAAGAATGATGGCTGAAGCACTCGTCGTTTCTACTGCATCAAGATACTTAGGATTATAAACAAAAGCTAATTCACCATTTTTAGCGTGATTAACATCAGCAACATTATCAATTAAACAGTCGTCACCGTGTAAGCGACTGCCTGTCTTTTTTGCAAGTTCGGATAATTTAATTACCATACCTGTAATTGCTCATATATCTAATGTTTACTGTTTAGATATTTTATCTGTTTATTTTTTCTTAAATGCTGCTTTCATTCTTTCCAGAACTTTCGCGGTAATATCTAACTTGTCAGCAGAATAAGCAACGCCTTCACTTAATATCAGGTCATACTTACCTTTTTTAGCGATATCATCAATAATACCTTTTACCTGTTGTTGCAGAACAGCTAGCTCCTGATTTCTAACCGTACCTACTTCCTGCGTCAACACTTGCTCCTCACGCTTCAACATTTGAATTTTGATAATGATTTCTTTCTTTAATGCATTAAGCTTATCTTCAGTCATCACCAATTCATTGCGTTTGTAATTTTCC
The DNA here is from genome assembly GCA_030595325.1 of Gammaproteobacteria bacterium. Lineage (GTDB taxonomy): Bacteria > Pseudomonadota > Gammaproteobacteria > SZUA-229 > SZUA-229. Next base: position 3,018 of record JAUVDN010000038.1, read on the forward strand.
TGCATCTTGGTAATTTCTTTTTCCAGGCTTTTCAATCCATCACGCTGCGGGCCAAAACGCTCCAGCATAGAGGTATTAACAGCATCAACCTGTGGTGATTCAGTTAATATTCTTTCCACACTGACCACACCAATCTTGATTTCTGCTGCTGCATTAGCAGTCATCAATGCAAATAAAAACAAACTTAAAATAACATTTTTTATCGTAAAACTTTTCACTTTAATTTCTCCTTAGAAGAATGAACCAATACTAAACTGGAATGCGCGTAGATCATCGCCTTGCACATCATTAATTGTATCCGCATAACTGAACCTTAACGGGCCAATAGGCGAAATCCAAACCAAAGACAGACCATACGAACTACGTAATTGATCTACCTGAAAACCACTATCATCTTCGGTAGCATCAAACGTAGGTGAACCATCTAAAAATACGTTACCAATGTCTAAAAACGCACTAAATCGCACCGAACTAGGCGGTTTTTCTAGAAATGGTATCGGGAATATATAATCTGCACCTGCTGTTAGACGCATGTTACCACCAATTGGCAATCCATTTGCATCACGCGGTCCCAAAGAATTTGACTCATAACCGCGCACTGTACGGATACCACCGGCAAAATAACGTTCGAAGAATGGCAGACCTGTAGTATCACCGTAGCCATCGCCATAAGCCAGATTTGAGCGTAATAACAAGGTTGTTGCACTCGTCACCCTCAGATAGGTATTTGTGATGTAAGTTAATTTAAAATATTCTAACTCACTACCCGGTATAGTCATGTTCACACCGACTGTATGTTGCGTACCAGCCGTGGCAAAAACGGTCCGGTTTCTTGTGTCATGAGAGAAACTGGCATTTAAAGTCAGACTGTTAAATATTGTCTGTCCATCATGATCAAGAATAAAGTCGGTCACGTCTTGTGATGGGTTAATTGATGATGGCGTAATCCTGATATGACTAAAACCATAACCCATGCTGACGATATTAAATTCAGACAGCGGTATGCCGTAACTGATATTTGCATCACCAGAATTTGTCTGGAAGTTATTGATTAATTCTTCGGATGCATCCCTGTCTCTAAAGGAGAAACTTAAGGTACGGCTGATACCATCAAGCGTGTAATACGGGTTAGTAAAAGCCGCACTGTAAATCGTGTTCGCACGGTCAGTATTAATATTTAACGTGAGGCGTTTACCTGTGCCAAATAGATTTTCCTGTGTCAGTCCAACATTGAACAACAGACCCTGTGTTTGTGAGAAACCTGCACCGATATTGAAACTACCAGCTAATTTTTCAACCAGTGATACTTTTAAATCAACCTGGTTGTTACTGCCGGGCACAGGGACTGTAACAACATCAACAGACTCAACAAAGGGCAGTCGTTGAATACGCGTTTTAGAACGTTCCAGTCGATCACTTGCAAGGATCGAACCTTCCATCAGACGCATTTCACGACGGTAGACTCTGTCCTGGGTGCTGTCGTTACCGTATATATTTATGCGGCGCACATAAACTTTATCGCCAGGTATAGCAAAGTAAGTTAATGCGACTTCTTTTTTCTCATCATCTATAACCGGCGTAATTTTCACTTCAGAGAATGCGTAGCCGATTCGACCCATCTGGTTTTCGAGGCGTTTTTTACTGGCCGTCATCAAACTGCGAGAAAAGAACATACCCGACCGGGTGAGTATCTGAGATTGCATGGTCTGTCTGTTTACGACAAGTTCGCCGGTTAATTCTGATGAAGAAATTTTGTAACGGGCACCTTCAGAAATATTAATTGTTATATAGATATCCTGCTTATCAGGTGTTAATGAAACCTGCGTCGATTCTATATTGAATTTTATATAACCTCGATCAAGGTAATAAGAACGGATCTTTTCCAGGTCACCATTTAGCTTAGGCTTGGAGTACTCATCTGCAGATGAAAGAATAGCCCATGCTCCAGGCACACCCGATTCCAGCTCATCAAGCAATGTCGCATCATCATACACATCGTTGCCGACAATATTCATATGTTTGATTAACGCAACCTGTCCTTCTGAGATCGTAATATCGATATCGACGCGATTTTGGTCCAGTTCAGTGACTTCGGTATTGATCTTTACACCATACTTACCCTGACTAAAATAAACCCGCTCTAATTCAAGCGTTAACTTTTCAAGTAAAGAACGATTATAAATCTGACCACGGGTTACACCAATATCGAGCAATGCATCCTTTAATGAATCATCATCGATGTCTGAATTACCGGTGAAATCAACTTCAGCAATGGATGGTCGCTCCTTCACTTTAACGACCAGAATATCACCATCACTGAATAGTTTTATATCTGCAAAAAAACCAGTTTTATACAACTCACTGACAGCATAAGTAATCTGACTATCGTCTATCGGGTCACCCGCAACAATCGGTAAATAATTTAGCAGTGTGCCATCAGGGATTCGTTGCAAACCTTCTATTTTTATTTCACTCACAACAAAAGACGCTGCATGAACATTTGCCATACAGAAACTGCTGATCAAAAATAATAAAATCGATAGTCGATTAAAAAACATACAACTGCTCATGAATAAATTGAAGGCTCCCTATTCCTTATTGCACTAAACGTTGTATATCATTAAAAATTGCGATACTCATGAGCAAAGCCAGAATGGCTATCCCCACTTGCTGCCCACGAAGTTCAAAAACTTCAGATACCGGCGAGCCTTTGATAATCTCAATAAAATAATAAAACAGATGACCGCCATCCAGCATCGGCACAGGTAAGAGATTTAAAACACCCAAACTTACAGAGATGACGGCAAGAAATGATAAGAACGAAACCAGACCTATGCTGGCTGTAATGCCGGCATAGGTAGCGATTGTAATAGGTCCTGAAATATTGGCCAGATTCGCCTCACCTGCAACCATCTTCCACAAAACCCGCAGTGTTAATGACGACATATCCCAGGTTTTAACAACCGCTTTACCTGCCGCTTCAGTTGCTGAGTATTCAATATGAGTAAACAATAACTGTTTTATCTCTTCAGGTGTATGTTTAAACGCACCTATATAACCTTGCTCACCTTCATCCGTTTTTCTACTTTGAGTAATGACTGTAATGTTTTTTTCAACACCATCACGAAGGACGACAAATTCCATCGCTTTATTGGGTTTTTCTCGAATGAGCTCAACCATTGATCGCCAGTTCTTGACCTCTATGCCATCAATCTGAACGACAACATCGCCTTGTTTTATACCGGCATTTTCAGCAGCACTCTGCTCCACAACACCGCTGATTTCAGCCTTCAACTCTGGCAGCCATTGTTTAAAACCTAATCGGTTAAATATATCGCCCTCATCTTCCAGTAAATGTATGTCACCTAATGGCAAAACGCGTGTTTTTTCCAGCGCATCGATATCTCGAATCAATATTTTTACATCACCGCCATCCAGACCCTGGTTGAGAATCTCCAACCTGAAATCTGTCCATGAATTGATAGTAACGTTTCCAACTTTTAATACCTCATCCTGAATCTCAAAGCCTGCTTGAGCCGCAATACTATCTACTTCAGGCAGCCCTACAAAAGGTTTGTAGACCGTTGTGCCCAACATAAATACAATCCAGTAAAGGAATATCGCCAGGATAAAGTTAAAGACAGGTCCTGCCGCGACAATTGCAATGCGTTTTGTAATTGACTGATTATTAAATGCTCGGGGCAGATCACTTTCTGCAACATTGCCTTCACGCTCGTCGAGCATTTTGACGTAACCACCCAATGGAATTGCAGCGATAACGTACTCAATATCATCACCTTCAACTGTTTTTCTACGCCAGCTAAATAATGGCCGGCCAAAACCAATTGAAAAACGCAGAACTTTCACGCCAGCTTTTCGAGCAACCCAATAATGGCCATACTCATGGAAAGTAACCAATACACCGATGGCTACTATGAAGAAAAAGATATTATGTATAACACTCATAAATTTTAATCAAAAATTGTTTATTGCATTGCTGCGATACATTCATTCGTAATGGCTCTCGCCGTTACATCAACGTCCAAAATCTCTTCAAGCGTGCCAATGCTTTCAGTAATATTCACTTTATCTAAAGTCTGTTCAATTAACACAGCAATATCATTAAATTTAATTTTCTCATCGAGAAAAGCTTCTACCGCAACTTCATTGGCTGCATTGAGTACGGTTGTTGCTGAACCACCGGTCTTAATCGCTTCATAACACAACCTCAAACATGGAAACCGTTCCAGGTCAGGTTGTTCGAAGTCCAGCTTTGCGACATCAAATATATTCAGTGGTTCAACACCAGAGACTATTCTTTCTGGCCATGCCAGCGCATGAGCAATCGGTGTACGCATATCAGGGTTACCTAATTGTGCTAATACCGAGCCATCACTGTAGGTAACCATGGAGTGGATTACACTTTGCGGATGAACAACCACATCGATATGAGATATTTCCATATCAAATAACCAGTAAGCCTCTATTAGCTCCAGGCCTTTATTCATCAAAGTCGCTGAATCGACCGAAATCTTTTTACCCATATCCCAGTTTGGATGATTCACCGCTTGCTCTGGCGTCACATCATTTAACTGTTCAGCAGAAAATGTCCTAAAGGGACCACCACTAGCGGTTAGCAAAATACGCTCAATCCCAGCACCAGCTTCCTGATTGACCATTTTAACTGAAGAATGATGCTGTGTGAGACAATCTGGCATACATTGAAAAATAGCATTGTGCTCACTATCAACCGGCATCAGTATCGCGTTGTTTTCACGCGCTGTATCCATAAACAGCTTGCCTGACATCACCAGCGCTTCTTTATTTGCCAGCAGTACACGTTTTCCAGCTTCAGCAGCGGCCAGTGAGGGTACCAGGCCAGCCGCACCAACAATTGCCGCTACCACACAGTCGACAGCTTCATCACGTACGACTTGCAGTAGCCCCGCTTCACCAAATAAAACTTCTATTGAACTTTTAACTGCCTGCAATCTATGGTTAATGTCTGCAGCAGAAGCTTCATCGTTCATTACTACATATCGTGGTTGCCACTGTTTACACAGTGAAAACATAACATCCACGTTGGTATTTGCTGTTAATGCATAGATCCGGTATTTATCAGGATGCCTTGAAACCACATCCAGAGTGCTTGAGCCTATACTTCCTGTTGCGCCCAACAGGGTGATTTGCATGACCTTAGTTACAGTCATAACTGCAGTTCTAACAAGTTAGTAAGAATCAACCAGTTATAACCAACCACAAAAACAGGCATAGCAGATAACACGCTATCTATCCTGTCCAGAATTCCGCCATGTCCAGGCAATATATTGCCACTGTCTTTTTGACCAGCCTCTCGTTTCAAGAAACTGAAATATAAGTCACCACTGACTGAGATAAAAGTAAGGATCACTGATAGCAGTACCAGCAGCGCTGATCGGTCTGTATTTAGCTCGAAATAATAACTGGCAATCAGCGTATAGATAGACGTGGCGATTACCGCGCCAATGAGACCTTCTTTAGTCTTACCCGGGCTGATATTTGGCGCTAATTTATTCTTACCAAATTTTTTGCCTGAAAAATATGCCCCTATATCAGCAACCCAAACCAGAGCCAATGCATAAAAAAGCCAGTCAGCACCCTGATACATCGAATGTATATGCAGCATGGCAATGGCAGCTGCCGGTAACACAATAAATGCAACAAACAGCTTATCCAGCTTCAAACCAGAACTGGCTGCTTTGGGTTTTGCAAATTTGAGGAAGTAAGTAATACTAAACCACCACAAAGTCGAGACGTAAATCGACCATATGGCATATTCTGAAAAATACTGCTGAATTAACCAGGTAAGAGCAATAACACTGAAAGCAAAGACAATTCTTAATGGTTTACCGCTGACACCAGAAAGCTTCGCCCACTCATAACCAGCTATCAAAATCACAAATAATAAAAAGTAAAAGAATACAGTACTAGGCTGGAAAAATATTATCCAGAAGACAAAAGCAGCTAGCGGTATGGCGGTTAATATTCTTTGATACAACATGTTCGTTATTCGTTATCGTCTTTATTATTATTTTTTGAATTATTGGCTAAAACTTATTTAAGCAGTGACGCTTTAGCTGCCGATTCACTTTTAGCAACAGATATATTTATAGACCGACCGGGTGTTTTATCAGCAAGTATTTGCTGCCCCGTTTTTCCAAAACGTCGCTGCCTGCCCGTGTACCAATCTAATGCCGCATCAAAGTCTTCATCTGAAAAGTCAGGCCACAAGGTATCAACGAAATATAACTCACTATAAGCCAATTGCCATATCAAAAAATTACTGATGCGCTGTTCACCGCCTGTTCGAATAAATAAATCAGGTGCAGGCAAACCACTCAATGACATCAATGAATTTAGTGCTTTTTCATCGATATCTTCAATAGCACGATTATTATTTTTAACTTCCGCAGCAATTCGCTTGCACGCATTTACAACATCCCAGCGACCACCGTAATTAGCAGCGATATTCAATTGTAAACCGGTATTGTTTTTAGTCAATGCCTCAGAATCATTGATGCTTTTTTGCAGTTTCTCTGAAAATCTTTCACGATCCCCAATAAAACGTACACGAACATTTTTTTTATTTAACTTTTTAACTTCAGCAGTTATCGTCGATATAAAAAGTAACATCAAGCTACTGACTTCTGATGCAGGTCGGCTCCAGTTCTCACTACTAAAAGCAAATATGGTTAATGCCTCTATATTCTTTTTTGCACAGCTCTCAACTATTTTCCGTGTTGAACCTACACCCGCTTTATGACCAGCGGCTCTTGGCAGGTGACGTTTATTGGCCCAACGACCGTTGCCATCCATAACAACAGCTATATGTTTTGGCAGGTGGGCATTAGTACTGTCAGATAATTCACTCATCAAATTGCCATAAAAGATATAATTTTCTCTATATCTCCATTAACTCTTTTTCTTTCACTGCGATAACGTCATCAACAGCCGCAACATATTTATCTGTATGTTTCTGCACACTGTCCTCTGCTTGCCTGCATTCATCTTCAGGTATCTCTTTTTCTTTCAGTAATTCTTTAAAATCACTGTTTGCATCCCGTCGGATATTACGAATGGCAATCTTTGCGTTCTCACCATCGCCTTTAACAACCTTAACCAGTTCACGACGACGCTCTTCAGTTAATGGCGGCATAGGAATACGGATTAAGTTGCCTGCCGTTGTTGGGTTCAGACCCAGGCCCGAATTAATAATAGCTTTTTCAACAACAGGCACCATCTGCTTTTCCCATGGTGCAACAGCCAGTGTTCTCGAATCTTCTACCGTCACATTAGCCACCTGATTGATAGGTGTATCCGTTCCGTAATAATCAACCATTAACTGATCAAGCAAGCTTGGGTGCGCGCGACCTGTTCTTATCTTTGTTAATTCAGTACGTAATGAGTCAACACTTTTTCCCATGCGTTTTTCTGCATCTGCAAGAATATCTTCGGTCACTTATTTATCCCCCATTATTACTGTGGTACCAATTGATCGATCTTTCATTACTGCAGGCAGAGAGCCAACATCATTCAGGTTAAAGATTCTTAATGGTAAATTATTGTCACGGCACAATACAATCGCAGTTGCATCCATGACTTGTAGGTTTTTCTCCAGGACTTCATCAAAAGATAATGATTCATAACGTATTGCATCAGGATTTTTGACAGGATCTGAATCATAAACGCCGTCAACTTTAGTCGCCTTAAGAACAATGTCCGCACCAATTTCCACAGCACGTAAACAGCCAGCAGTATCTGTAGTAAAGAATGGGTTACCAATACCCGCTGCAAAGATAACAACACGACCTTTTTCAAGGTGCCTGATTGCGCGACGCTGAACGTATTCTTCACACATGCGATTAATCTTTACAGCAGACATCACCCGGCACAGCATACCCTGCTTTTCAAGCGCATCCTGCATGGCCAGACTATTTATCACTGTTGCAAGCATGCCCATATGGTCGCCAGTAACACGGTCTATACCTGATTGAACCAGACCCGCACCGCGAAATATATTTCCGCCGCCGATAACGAGTGCTACTTCAACACCCATATTAACAACCTCAGCAACTTCTGAAGCCACACGAGCCAGCATCTTTGCATCGATACCATAATCCAGATCACCCATCAGGGCTTCGCCACTCAACTTTAATAATACACGTTTATAGTTTACTGACGCTGAACTCATCATCTTCTCTCTTTATTTTTGTTTGTTGCATATGTGTTTAAGTATTTCTGCTTGCTTTTACTCTACACACAAAAAACCGGGAGATATCCCCCGGTTATTTGCATCACAATATAGTTTGTCTATTGCCTGTGAACATGTGCACCTTACAACGCATATATGTGTTTATCCTTATTTAACTTAACTAGTATACTTTACTCGGATTAAGCATTCATCTGAGCTGCAACTTCGTCAGCAAAGTTTTCTTGCTTCTTCTCAATACCTTCACCAACTTCGTAACGAACAAAGTTTTTTACAGTCGCGCCCGCATCAGAAAGCAAGGTCTCTACTGTCTTGTCTGGGTCTTTTACAAATGACTGCCCAAGCAATGTAATCTCAGCCAGGTACTTACGAATACGACCAGTTAACATCTTTTCAACGATGTCTGCTGGTTTGCCACTTTCCAATGCTTGCGCTCGTAATATTTCTTTTTCTTTCTCAAGCACATCCGCAGGAACATCTGCTTCACTGACACAGATTGGGTTACTTGCAGCAATATGCATTGCGACATCTTTGATTAATTCGGCGTTACCCGAGCTCTTATCACCAAAGTCCATCTCAACAAGCACACCCATACGTGAGCCATGCAGGTAGCTACCAAAACTTCCAGTTGTTGTTTCAAGTATTTCGAAACGACGCAGCTGCATGTTTTCACCAATCTTAGCTATCTTTTCCTTGCGCGCTTCTTCGACTGTCTCAGTAGAGCCGTCAAGTGTCATGTCAGACAAAGCAGCTATATCAGCTGGTTTGTTTGCCAATGCTGTTTTAGCTATCGCAGTCACAAATGAGATGAACTCATCACCACCGGAAAGGAAGTCTGTTTCACAATTAACTTCCACAACAGCAGCTGTTTTACCATCGTCACTTATTTCAATAACGACGCGACCTTCGGCAGCAATACGGCCTGATTTTTTATCCGCTTTAGCCATGCCGGCTTTACGCATGTTTTCGATTGCTACTTCGATGTTGCCATCTGTTTCCTGTAGCGCTTTTTTACATTCCATCATGCCTGAACCTGTACGTTCACGCAGTTCTTTTACCATTGAAGCTGTAATTTGCATCACAGTTACTCCTAAATCTGTTCTATATTATTAAATGTGTCGTGTTAAGGACGCTATCACTCTTTGACGAGCAATTACTCAGCGTCTTTTTTAGCAGCCTTTTTCTTAGGTGCTGCTTTTTTCTTAACGGCTGCTTTTTTCTTAACGGCAGCTTTCTTCTTAGGTGCAGCTTTCTTTTTAACAGCTGCTTTTTTCTTAGGCGCCGCTTCTACTGCAGCAGCTTCTTCAACAACTGGCGCTTCTTCTGCAACAGGTGCTTCAGCAGCTGGTGCTTCTTCTGCAGGAGCCTCTTCTACTGGCGCTTTGGCTTCAGCTTTCTTAGGAGCCGCTTTCTTAACTGCTGCTTTTTTAGCCGCTGGCTCTTCACGCTGAACCACTGCTGAGGCACGACCTTCGATCACGGCATCAGCTATACCTTCTGCATATAATTGAATTGCTTTAATAGCATCGTCATTACCAGGAATAACGTAATCGATGCCGTCTGGTGAATTGTTTGAATCAACAATACCAAATACTGGAATACCTAAAGTGTTTGCTTCTTTTACAGCAATGTCTTCATGGCCCACATCTATAACAAAAATAGCACTAGGCAGGCCTTTCATGTCCTTGATACCACCAAGAACTTTTTCTTTCTTAATCATTTCGCGAGTCAGCATCAACTGCTCTTTTTTGTTCAAGCGATCGAAACCACCGTTTTCAGACATTTCTTCCAGCTCTTTTAAACGCTGTATAGATTGACGGATGGTTTTGTAGTTTGTCAGCATACCGCCTAACCAGCGATGAGCAACGAAAGGCATAGAACAACGTTTCGCTTCTTCAGTCATAATGCCACGTGCTGCGCGCTTTGTACCGACAAATAATACAGTGCCTCTTTCAGAAGCAATTTTACCCAGGGCATTTGCTGCTTCTAAATATAAAGGCAGTGTTTTTTCTAAATTGATGATGTGAATCTTGTTTCGTGCACCAAAAATGTACTCAGACATTTGCGGGTTCCAGAAACGGGTTTGGTGACCAAAATGCACGCCTGCTTCAAGCATCAGACGCATAGATACGTTAGACATAGAGTTTCTCCAGTTTAGGGTTAAGCCTCCATACACCCCATGCAAAAACTGTTTAAACTTCAACTTTTCAGGAAGACCATGCTTATTGCATGGCAAAATCACCGAAAGTTTTGCTTAAATCAGCACCCAATTACATGTGTCGGTATATGTGCGTATTTAAATAAGATATAGTTAGCCTAAATAACGTTGAGCAAGCACTTGGCTTAAGCTGTATCTGGGTCTAAATATCTGCCCCAGAGTGTTATCGAACGGGTAACTATATCGCTCGTTTGCACCAAGATTTCTTAGTGCGGGCGCTTTATACCATATACAGCAGAATTAAACAACGAATAATAAAATCGCAGCCAATATTAAAGCGACCCAACCAATTGATTTATAAAAGTTTATATAAAAATGGCCATATTAATAAAAGATTCTAATGAAATAGAAAAAATGCGTGTTGCTGGAAGACTGGCTGGCGAAGTACTACAAATGATTCGACCACACGTGGTCGCTGGCATCACCACCGATGAACTCGATAAAATCTGCCATGATTATATTGTAGATGTCCAAAAAGCTATCCCTGCGCCACTGAATTATCACGGATTCCCGAAATCCATCTGCACTTCGGTCAATCACCAGATTTGCCACGGCATCCCCAGTGACAAAAAACTGAAAAAAGGTGACATCATTAATATCGACATCACCGTCATCAAAGATGAATACCATGGCGATACCAGTAAGATGTTTTTTATCGGCGAACCGCCTATCCGCTCAAAACGCGTGAGTCAGGTTGCACATGAGTGCATGAAAATGGGAATTGAATTGGTCAAACCCGGATTACATCTTGGCGATATCGGTCACATTATTCAAAAACACGCAGAATCAAACAACTTTTCTGTGGTTCAGGAATATTGTGGTCACGGCATTGGTAAAGGCTTTCACGAAGACCCCCAAGTTCTTCACTACGGCAAAGCCGACACCGGGATAATGCTTGAACCCGGTATGATCTTCACTATCGAACCCATGATTAACGCCGGTAAACGCCACGTTAAGTTACTCAAAGACAACTGGACCGTGGTCACTAAAGACCATAGCGCTTCAGCGCAGTGGGAACACACTATCCTGGTGACCGATGACGGGCACGACGTACTGACGCAATGTGAAGGTGATGAAATTTAATGCCAAGCGCTAGCGAAAATAATACGACTTTTATCGACCAGGTCTCTATCGACAACCTGATTGATTTTCAATTGCTCAGTAGTCAACTTGATGAAACATTCGCAAATTCTTCAGCAGAACTCATTACAGCAGATCTGATTAAACTTTTAAAAGATACGGTAAACGATATTGATGAAGGCCTGCAGACTATCTATCAAAGTAGCGGTGACGTCGGCACTGTGGTTTTTGGACGATCCAATCTGATCGATCAATTAATTAATACGATATATAACTACCTGTTTAAAGACATCGATCAGGAGATTGCGCTGGTTGCTGTCGGCGGCTACGGGCGCGGCGAACTTCACCCAAAATCAGACATCGACTTGATGATACTGCTGGATGAAGAAGAAGATCAAAAAACAAAAGATCTGCTTGAAAAATGTCTGATGCTACTGTGGGATATTCGCCTTGAGATTGGCCATAGCGTTAGAACTATTGAAGAATGTATTGATGAATCTACAAAAGATATAACTGTTGCAACCAATATTATGGAATCCCGCTTGCTTGCTGGCAGCGAGAATCTTTTCAATAAAATGAAAGAAGCAACCAACGCAGACCATATCTGGGATTCAAAATCTTTTTTCCAGACAAAGCTTGATGAACAAATTCAGCGTAGCGGAAAATTTAACGACACTGCTTACAACCTTGAACCTAACATCAAAGAAAGTCGCGGCGGCCTACGTGACATTCAGATGATTGGCTGGGTCGCAAAAAGACATTTCAATGCAAACAGTCTGCATGATTTAGTGACAGAGGATTTTCTGCAAGAAGACGAACTAAATACTCTACTCGAAGGCCAGCACCTGCTGTGGCGAATACGCTGCAGCTTGCACTATCTTGCCGGACGGCGAGAAGACCGACTACTATTCGATTATCAACGAGATCTGGCTGAAGAGTTTGGCTTTAAAGATAATGAAGTAAACTCAAAAAATGAAGCAATCGAACAGTTCATGCAACAGTACTATCGGACGGTTATCGAACTCGAACGCTTAAACGAGATGTTACTGCAACATTTCAGAGAAGTTATCATCTATGCGGATATAAACACCGAAGCAGAAATGATAAATGACAGTTTCCAGGTCAGACATGGTTACATAGAAACCACCAGTAAAAAAGTCTTCAAAGACAATCCCTGTGCCATGCTGGAAATGTTTTTATTGTTACAAGAATACCCTGAAATACAAGGTGTACGTGCAGCAACCATCCGACAGATCAGAAAATACAAGTCTCATATCGATGACAGCGTCAGGCAATCATCGCGTGCCCAGCACCTGTTTATAAAAATAATAACCGGCTCACGTGGTGTCACCCATGAGTTAAGACGGATGAACCGCTACGGCATACTAGCGGCATACATACCAGCGTTTGATTCAATCGTTGGCCGCATGCAATATGACTTGTTTCATGCTTATACAGTCGACCAACACACACTATTTGTTATCCGAAATATGCGACGCCTTTCTGTTCCTGACTACTGTCACGAATTCCCTCTGGCGAGCGGTGTTTTTCAGCACCTTCCTAACCCCGGCTTATTATATTTATCCGGCCTGTTTCACGATATTGCAAAAGGCCGTCAAGGTGATCACTCTGATCTTGGTGCCGTCGATGCTAAAGAATTCTGCGATCTTCATGGTTTACCAGAAAAGGACAGCAATCTCGTTAGCTGGTTGGTCAACAGTCACCTCATCATGTCGATGACAGCACAGCGAAAAGATATCAGCGATCCAGATGTGATCGGCACTTTTGCCGAGCAGGTAGAAACCATCGAGCGTCTGGATTACCTATATCTGTTGACCATCTCTGATATACGCGCCACTAACCCAAAACAATGGAATGACTGGAAGGATAAATTACTCGGTGAGTTATACAACAAAACAGCGGCATTGTTAAATAAAGGCCTTAGTTGGAAAAACCCTACCCAGCAGAGCAATAGAGAAAGTAATATATCTGAAATTCAGACTTCTAGCTTGCGAAAGTTAGAGCTGTTAGGCATCGATTCACATCAGGCAAATGAATTATGGAATACTTTTAACGAAGAGTATTTCCAGAGTCATACCTACGGTCTCATCACCTGGCAGACTTCCCTGATAATAGATGCCAAGCAAAACGAAACACTAGCCGACCCTCTAATACAAACGCGCGTACATAGATCCAGTAACAGTATTCAGCTACTGATTTACATGAAAGACCGCAATAGAATCTTTTATGACGTAGTCGCTGTGTTAAATAAAAATGACGTAAATATTGTCAACGCACAATTACTCAACACCACTGATGGTTACGCACTGCAAACTTTTCGTTTAGCACCCGCAAACACAAACTATGAAGAAATGTCTTCTATTGCCGATCAGATCACACATAATCTGGAAGAAAGATTAAACGACCGCACAGATGCACCCGCTATACAAATAAGCAGCAGCAGCAAGCACAAATATTTTTCGTCACCGACGGTTATCAGTTTTAAAAAGATAAATGACAAAAATACAACACAGCTTAAAATAGAAACCATCGATCGCACTGGGGTGCTGGCAAATATCGCCAAAGCTATTATCGATTGTAATTTTAAGATTCTAAGTGCACGAATTGCGACTGCAGGTGAAAAAGCAATCGATTACTTTATTATCAGCACCGAACAAAATAATGCTCTATCAGATGAGCAGCAAAACAATTTAAAAAAACAATTAAAAGAATTGCTTTAACACGAGCATCACAAGGATAAAAATGACTGCGACACTAGACCTTGCAAAACAACTGATCAGCATCCCATCTGTTACACCAGAAGATTTGGGATGCCAAAAAGTAATTTCTGATAGATTAAGTAACATCGGTTTTAAAATTGAAAATTTACGTTTTGGTGACGTTGATAACCTATGGGCAAGAATAGGAACGCAAGCACCATTGTTTGTTTTCGCCGGACATACCGACGTAGTCCCTACCGGTCCTAAGGATCAATGGAGCAGCGACCCATTCACCCCTACAATTTCTAGCGACGTAATGACAGGGCGAGGCACTGCTGATATGAAAAGCAGTATCGCTGCGATGGTTTGCGCCTGCGAACAACTTTTATCTGACGACAAAGTCGCCACAGCAATAGAGGCATCAGGCTCCATTGCTTTTTTAATTACCAGCGATGAAGAAGGACCGGCTATAGACGGCACCGTAAAAGTTATCGAACACCTGAAGAAAAACAATGTAAATATTGACTGGTGTCTGGTCGGCGAACCATCTAGCACAGATACAGTAGGTGACGTTATAAAAAATGGTCGCCGCGGATCTATAACTGGTGACCTGACTGTTCACGGTGTGCAAGGTCACATTGCATACCCGCATCTGGCAAAAAACCCAATCCATCTTTTTTCTGGTGCGCTTACAGATTTATGCGATGAAGTATGGGATGAAGGCAATGAGCATTTCCCGCCCACCAGTTTTCAGGTTTCAAACATCAACGGTGGCACAGGCGCAAGCAATGTCATTCCGGGCGACTTGAAGGTACAATTTAATTTACGATTCTCCACAGCGATTACAGACCAGCAAATCCAGCAGCGTATCGAAGCTATTCTGGATAAACATAAGCTGAAATACACTCTGGACTGGTCAATTTCAGGTCAGCCTTTCTTAACTGCCGATGGCAAACTTGTCGATGCGGCGAAACAGTCAATCAAATCAGTGTGTGGCATCGATACCGAATTATCAACAGCTGGCGGTACTTCAGACGGCCGTTTTATTGCTCCTTCAGGAGCACAGGTGGTAGAACTTGGACCGGTCAATGAAAGCATTCATAAAATCGACGAGAATATCAACATTATTGAGCTGGAAAAACTCACCGGTATTTATCTCGATATACTGAAAAGACTGCTGATTTAAGACTATTATAGTAATAACGGCGCACAATAACGGGAGAGTCGAAATGAGTGATATTGATAAACAAATTTCTGATGCTTTAGAAAATGGTGCTGAATATTTAGCTATGGGTGAAGTTGCAGCCAATACCGGCCTACTCGTCAGCCCTGCCCCACGAAACAGTTCTAACTACGACATTATCGTCAACAATATTGACCTCTCCAAAGGCTGCATGATCGAGGTTATACATAGTCGAGATCAATTCATAGCGAAGGTCAAAGGCTCTGAATATGACTTCCTGATATTTGTTTACGCGCCTAGTGATATCGTAAACGGTGTCATTAAACCAAAATTTGGAAGAGCGACAGATAAACAAACCATCGCAGACAAAAAACGCGGTTTATATGTGTTCCCCAAAAACATTGTACGTTCAGGCATGAAGGATAGTAGCGAAAAGACTTTCAATCCTATCGACATAACGATTGACGGCATTAACGATAAAGAAAAATATAAAGAATTTCGCAATGCTTTCCATCTGATTACCGAATTAGTTCCAAACAGCCCACCCGGTTTCAAACCGTAATCAATCTTGGCTTAAGTAAGTAGTCATCAGTCAACGTGACTTATACTTTACTAACAAGCGCTGATTGAACTACACTTAATCCATACAAAAACAATAACAAAATGATAAATAATTGAGGGACATACAATGAATCGTGAAAAGGTCTGGTTTAGTTTTTTTATGATCCTCGCACTCACCTTAAACTTCGGTTTCTTTTATGGTGAAATAGATGATGCAATCCACCACAATGTTTACGAATTGTTTGCAGTTGTTATCGTCAACCTTATTGCCACTATATTAAAATTTGGTGACAGAACTCAGATGGGCGCGATGTTACTTGCAACCAGTTTAGTTGCAATGGTTCAGCTCATCGCCGCTTCAATAGTGTGGGTCTTTGTCGAACATATTCAACATACCGGTCTAACTCCATCCAATGTTTCTACAATCGTTGCCTTAAGTGGCGGAGCCATGCTGGCAAATATCATTTCAGTTATTCTGCTGATGATTGAAGCCTCTAGATTTGAAAGGTAGGCAGCGGTCATCCCTTTGCTTGACCGTTACTTACAATTCCAGCTGCATTCAAATTGTGAATCCGAATCATGAATGAAGTTACCGCATTATTCTTAAGAAGAATTAAAGCCCCGTTAATATTGATCGTGGCTGTCTACAGTATTGCCATCCTCGGTATGATTCTGATTCCAGGCATTGATGATAAAGGCAATACCTGGCACATGAGCATATTCCATGCTTTTTATTTTGTTAGTTACACCGCAACAACAATTGGCTTTGGTGAAATCCCTTACCCGCTGACTAATGCTCAACGTCTGTGGAGCATCCTAATCATTTATATGACCGTGACTTCATGGTTCTATGCATTAGGAACAGCCATCGCCTTATACCAGGATAAAACCTTTCAACATGAGCGTAAGAAATTAAAATTCAAACGTGATGTTAAAAACATTAACCGCCCTTTTTACGTCGTATGCGGATATGGCGAAACTGGAAAATCTGTCGTTGATGCCTTACTGGACGAACATTTTGGTGCAGTGGTCATTGAGCAGCAGGAAGATATTAGCGAACGAGGCATACATGACAAGTTAGAGTATGTACCGAACTTAACGGCTGACGCATCAGAACCTGCCATTCTGGAGATTGCAGGTGTTCATCAAAATAGCTGCAAAGGCGTCATCGCCGTAACTTCCTCTGATGAAACCAATTTGATTATTGCTATAAGCAGCAAACTCCTACATCCCGACGTAACAGTCATATGCCGGTCAGACAACAAAGAACACGAAGATAATATGCTTTCCTTTGGCACTGATCACATCATTAATCCGTTTGAAAGCTTTGCCAGTATTTTTAGCATGAACCTGCATTCTCCTTCCATGCACCTCATCTATGACTGGCTAACAGGCGCGCCCAATACATCTTTGAGTACGCCCGCCAGCATAAATACAGGACACTGGATACTTTCAGGTTATGGTCGCTTTGGACAGCAGCTTCACAAAGAATTAAAGAAAAAAAATATTCGTACGGTTATTATCGACCCGCAAGAAGACACTAGATTAATCTTTGCCAACAATCGTCTGCCTGAAGACAGTTTTATCATCGGCACAGGTACAGACGCAAAAACATTAACAGAAGCTGGCATTGAAACTGCCGCAGGCATTATTGCAGGAACCAATAACGATTCGAACAATCTATCAATCATCATGACCGCACGGCAGCTTAACGCACAGGTATTTGTGGTCGGCCGCGAAAATTTTGAAAAAAATAAATTACTGTATAAAAAAGTCAACGAGCACTATCATAAAGACACCCATAAAAATATCGAAGACCTATCCAACGTGGCACACATTGCCATGCAGCCCAGTGAGATCATAACGAGAAGAATACGTGCCATCCTGATTGCGCCGCTGCTGATCGATTTTATCTCACACGCCCTGCTCGAAGATCAGGAATGGGCGAACATAACGATCAGTCGGTTGAGTGCCGTAATCGGTGAAAACCGGCCGTATGTCTGGACAGTAAACATCACCAAGGACAACGCACCTGCCATTGCTCAAGCGCTCGGCTTTGGAAGAAACATCAAGATTCAGCATATTATTAGAAATCCGACTATCCATTCTAAAAATCTCGACTGTGTGACACTACTTTTAAAACGTGGCACTGAAGTACAATTACTGCCTGATGATGATGTTGAACTAAAAGCATTTGATCAGCTTATGTTCTGTGGTTTGCGCAAAGTGAAACACACTATGTCGCCAACCTTGAATGACTTGAATCTGCTTAATTACGTAATGACATCCAAAAACGAGCCACAATCCTACGTTTGGAAGAAATTGATGCATTATCTTCAGAAAGGTGAGCGGCGCGAATCTTCACGCTAAAAACCCTCATTTTTAATAGCTACCACTGTCTAATACGCCTTTAGCTGTTATAATTTGCCGATTATTATTCCAACGTCTCGATAGCTCAGCTGGATAGAGCGGGCCCCTCCAATGTATTAGATCGGTACGAACGAGAAATTCTTCCCTCAAAAAAATCACAAATCCCTGTTAAAGGTCAAATCAAAAAGATTAAATCGCTTATCGGGTATTTCTCATTAGCACAGCTCAACTCCTCTCTAATTGCTTAATATCGTGATATTCGAGTGAGTGAAGTTTCAAATGAAACCGTCAGAAAACAAATACTATTAATTAGACGGGTGTTAAAAGCGCCACAATCGACTGGGGCATACATCTTGTCAATGGCAACCCAGTTACACAAATTCGTTTACCTAAACCCGGCAAAGCACGTGAAAGGCGCCTGGATGACAAAGAGGAAGAACAACTATTAAAAACAGCCAAAGAATATGGTGGTTATATACACAATATCATTGCATTTGCCATTGAAACCGCAATGCAACGTGGAGAAATCGTCAGGATCGAATGGAAGGATATCAACTTTAAGAATAAAACATTACATATAAGCAAAACTAAAACCGACATCCCTCGCACAATACCATTGAGCAAAAGTGCCATAAAAATCCTCAAGACTGAATTCAGGAATATTAATGGCACGGTATGGTGCATTAAAGCAGATTCAATTACCCAGGCATTTAAACGTATTTGTAACAATGCAGAAATTACGGGGCTTTGCTTTCACGACCTTAGACATGAAGCTACCAGTCGTTTTTTCGAAAAAGACCTGAATATTATGGAAGCTTCAAGTATCACAGGCCACAAGGATTTAAGAATGCTGAAACGCTACACCCATCTCAAAGCAGAGAATTTAGTACATAAGCTACAGTAAATCTTTACTTATACACCAATATGATTAATATACACGCCCTATAAGTCCCCGTGGCACAACTGGATAGCGCGATGCCCTCCTAAGGCGTAGGTTACAGGTTCGAATCCTGTCGGGGACACCA
>JAUVDN010000005.1 GCA_030595325.1 Gammaproteobacteria bacterium
CTACAGTCTATTTATGAGCAAACCCATTCTTGAAAAGTTTCACCTAGATCATATCTGGAGACAGCATACCTAATTGTCCATTGAGTTAGTTTCCCTGTCTGGGCTATTTCCAATGTCTCCTTTGTCGTTATTTTACTCTAATAAGCATATTCCCCAGATGTCCGTTATGTGGAAACGGAAAATTGGTTATAACCTAATTATCTGATCTTGTTCAAGATTGCAACAATCAATCATTAATACAAAATAATTATATATTTTCCTGTTTCGATTTTTTAGCTGCAATCCTTTCCGCTATCCGTTTTTTAGAACTCTTTAGAATTTCTAACTTTTCATTATCTACTGCATCTCCCCAGCGGATAATCTCTTCTACTGTTCTGCCACAGCCCAAACAAATGTCGTTATCATCTAGACAACAATTTCTAACACACGGCGACGGCACGTTCATTGTTTTTTGTCAGAATTCAACGCACATTATAATAAATTTTTTCTGATATCTCATGCCAGGCAGAGACCTGCTTATAAAATTTATTATACGAGTCATGTATTTTTTGCGCGGCTTTATTTTTAGCCGCTAATTCACTGACAACTTCATTTGATAATTCTTTAAGTTTTTCTAGCACATCGTCAGGCAGTTTACGCACGTCTACTTTATGCTTATTAACCAACGTATCCAAAGCGGTATTATTTTTAGCTGTGAATTCTAATGACATATCTTGATTTACAACTTTACAAGCATTCTCTACGATAGACTTTAGATCTTTAGGCAAAGCATTAAAGGCCTCTTTATTAATAATTGCTTCTAATGTTGTACCTGGCTCATGCCATCCCGGGTAGTAGTAATATTTTGCTGCTTTGTGCAGCCCAAAAGCCAGATCATTATACGGACCGACCCACTCTGTTGCATCGATGGCACCTGTCTTTAACGAAGTAAACAGTTCACCGCCCGGTAGATTTACCGGCGTACCACCAGCGCGTTTTAACACTTCGCCACCCAAGCCCGGGATTCGCATTTTTAAACCTTTCAGATCATTAGCGCTATTGATTTCTTTATTAAACCATCCGGCCATCTGCACTGTCGTGTTACCTGCTGCAGCGGGTATCACTCCAAATGGTTCGTAAGTCTCACGCCACAGCTCCATACCACCACCGTAATATAACCAGGCGGTCATCTCCTGAGCATTCATGCCAAACGGTACCGTCGAAAAAAACTGTGCTTCTTCAACTTTGCCTTTCCAGTAATAAGCAGAACCATGCCCTAACTGCGCTGTACCTCGTGATACTGCATCGAATACTTCAAAAGCTGGGATAAGCTCACCGGCACCATAAACTTTTACTTTGATACGGCCATCAGACATCTCAGTAATTAATTTAGCTAACTGATTTGCACCCGTACCTAATACGGGAAAATTTTTGGGCCAGGTAGTTACCATCTTCCATTTTATTTTTGTGTCGGCACTGACAATTGCTGGCGCAGTAACGGCTGAAGCGGCTACCACACCGACACTTGCCTGTTTTATAGCTTTATTAATAAAATCACGACGTTTCATACTAGTACCTTACTTACTGATTTGATCTGTTATTTAATTCAAAGTTATGCTGGCGATAGATTGGCATACGCCATAACCAACCACTTGCTACCTTCGTACTCAAAGTTTACCTGGACTCTGGCATGACTGCCGCTGCCTTCAAGATTAGTCACCATGCCTTCACCAAACTTTTTATGTACAACACGTTGCCCGACATATACACCGTTTACTGTTTCGGTTGATGCATATGAAGACGTTTTATACTGTGGTGCAGAAACAGAATGGGAAGCATTATGACTGCCTCTTATCTCATTGAGCAGGTGCTCGGGAATCTCACTGATAAACCGGGATGGTGATGGATATAAATCCTGCCCATATAAACGACGGTGTTCTGCCGAACTAACAACCAACTGTTCACGTGCCCGAGTAATACCGACATAACAGAGGCGACGCTCTTCCTCTAACTTACCCTCTTCTTCTATTGAACGCTGACTAGGAAATAGACCTTCTTCCATTCCAACCATAAACACCATCGGGAACTCTAAACCTTTTGCGCTATGCAGCGTCATCAATTGCACACAATCATCCCACTCTGCTGCCTGACCTTCCCCTGCTTCTAATGCGGCGTGCGTTAAGAATGCGGTTAGCTCATCCATAGGAACTTCAAGTTCCGCCTGATCATATTCAAAACTGCGCGCAGCGGTAATTAATTCTTCAATATTTTCGACTCGTGCCTGCGCCTTTTCAGATTTTTCTTTTTCATAATGTTCTATCAAACCAACATTATGCACAACATGATCGACCTGCTCATATAATTGCATCTCATTACAATCTGCAGCCATGTTTTCGATCAGATCAATAAAACTTTGTAATGCATTGGATGCACGTGCGGGCAATCCTTTATCCTCGATAATCCGTTTAGACGCTTGCCACATAGGAATATTAAGCTGTTTTGAAAATTCACGAATTTTTTCAATACTGCGCTCACCGATGCCACGTGTTGGTGTATTAACAACGCGTTCAAAAGAAGCGTCATCGTTTTCATTATCCATTAAGCGCAGATAAGCCAATGCATTTTTGATCTCAGCACGTTCAAAGAATCGCATGCCGCCATAGACCCTATAAGGAATGCCTTCGTTGACAAAACGTTCCTCAAAAACACGGGACTGCGCATTTGAACGATACAATATAGCGACGTCTGCACGCATATTGCCTAACTCTACAAACTGCTTAATCTTGTCGATTATAAATTTTGCTTCATCACGTTCATCATAAGCATTGTAAAAAATTATCGGTTCGCCATCCTCACCGCTGCTCCATAATTTCTTACCCATGCGATCTGAATTATTTTCAATCAGTGCATTTGCCGCAGACAGTATCGTTGTGGTTGAACGATAATTTTGCTCTAGCCTGATTACCTCTACGGAAGAGTAATCTTTCTGGAAGCGATGGATATTTTCAACTTGCGCACCACGCCAGCCATAGATGGCCTGGTCATCATCACCAACGATAAAAACTTTGTTTGATTGTCCCGCTAATAATTGGATAAGGGCATATTGAATCGTATTGGTATCTTGAAACTCATCGACCAGAATATGCTTAAATCTTTTTTGATAATGCGTCTGCAAGGACTCATTATCTCGAATCAGTTCTAACGTTCGCAGAAGCAACTCAGCAAAATCAATAACGCCGGCACGTTCACACGCGACTTCATATGCCGTATATATTCTGACCATCTGCTCATAGATAGGGTTGCGAGAGGTATCGATATGCGAAGGCCGCTTACCCTCGTCTTTGCGCGCATTAATAAACCCTTGCGCCTGTCTTGGCGGCCATTTAGCTTCATCTAGATCTAATGCTTTTAATATCCGGCGGATCATGCGGTACTGATCATCTGAATCTAGAATCTGAAAACTCTGTGGTAATTTTGCCTCCTTCCAATGATTACGCAGTAATCGGTGAGCAAGGCCATGAAAGGTGCCGACCCACATGCCAGAGACAGGCAGTGCCTGCAGTTTTTCTACCCGCTCACGCATTTCTGCGGCAGCCTTATTGGTAAACGTTACAGCGAAAATATTATAAGGTGAAATACCTTCAACCTGATTCAGCCAGGCTATGCGGTGCACTAATACGCGCGTTTTACCACTACCGGCACCCGCCAAAACCAGCATATGCCCCAAAGGACCAGTGACTGCCTGACGTTGAGCATCATTTAAATCGTTAAGTATATGTGATACATCTGCTTCAGCTGCATTGTTTATCGTCTGCTGAAAAATATTATCAGGGGCTTTGGGCATCGGTTTGTTCGTTACGGGCTGATCTGACATGGGCTGATTTGGCATATTTATAATATTTTATTATTATCTTTTACTATTACTTCAGGCCTTATTTTTAGACCTTAATAAGGTGTTTTAATGTAACACATCACGCCCATCATGGCTGTATCTGCCTGTCATATTTGATAGCGAGTCACGCACTAAAAACTGCTTCCTATCCTGAGATAGAACACATCATCACCAATATCATTATCGAAGCCATGCGCATATCCTGCACGGGTGCGCAGGGTCAGGCCATAGAAAACATTCACATCGGCTGTCAGCTCTAAACCGGCACTGGAATAATAAGTTTCTGGCAAATCCTGATAAGCACTGCCCGTTTCAGCAAAAACTGTACCAAACCATTGCATAATGCCTACCGGTGGCGCCATGATGCCCTGCTCTATGCGCTGCAATGGAAAGCGCCACTCACCCGATAATATCTGCGCCCTACGTCCGCGTAATTCGACTCTGCCTTCTTTATAACCACGCAGCGCATAATTACGTGCATTAAATACTGGTTGGTTATTTGACCCGAAAAATATGCTGACTGCGTCATCATTTGAACCTACACCACCCAGTTTAAACAGTCGCGGCTGGCCACTTCCCCAGCCCTGATAAAAACGTAAGGCAATAACATCTTCTCTGCCGACTCGAATATATTGTTTCCAATCCAGCGTATAGACCTGACCGGTAAAATCTGAATTTAACGTATCGCTGTCTTCTGCGACCAATCTTAAATTCATGCCATCATTGAGACTTATAGATAAGGGATTCAGGTCAGCAGAATTATATAACCAGGCGACTCCAAGCAAGTGATCTTCAAAATCATCCAAAGGCACAGCACCTACCGCTAATTCATCATCTTCTGCTTTATCATAAACAACACTGAATAATAGATTAGATTGTTGCTGCAGATAATTATCAGGAAATGCGACAACTGTACTTACGATACTACGATTAAACACCCGGTCGACATCATCATTCGAATCAATAATAATTTCATTTAACTTTACTGCGGAAAGATAAAGTCGATCCGCATAGGTATAACTTAACTGTCCGGCTGGTTTTTCTAATTTAAAATCGTAAGTAGCGGTAAGCGAATAATTATGTATGCCCAGCGCGTCAGCACCTGTTGTTGTTAATCCAAATTCAGATCGTTGCTCACTGAAAGCCAGTGACGGAAACCACCAACGAGGGTACATATTTGAGAATGCAGAGTAATCACTTTGTTTATGTGCAGAGACGCTATAGTTTATAGCCTGCAGATGATTATCTTTTAATGGTGTCGAAGCGATAACCGCAGAATCATTCAACTTGTAAATAGCATAACCTTCTGCGCTATAGCCTACATAGTAAACAGCACCATTATCTTTTACCTGACTAGATTGAAAGGCACCGCCTAAAACATTGCTAATTTTAACTATTCTTTCTGTCTTATTACTATAACGGTGAAGATTATAAACACCTTCACTTTCCATAGAGAAAATTATATCGCCGCCTGAACTGTATTGCGGGTATGCGGCGATGCTCACGCCAGTAGTTATTTTTTCCCAGACTTTTTCAACCAAACTATATTCTTCAATATTCCAACCATCACCTTTTCGCCACACTGATGCCACAATCGATTCACCGTCAGGCGACACATCAATCTGCCCTATTATTTGATCTTTATCTGCTTGCCACAGTATCTCCTGCAGCAGGCCCTGACTGTTCAGAAGATGTAATTCAAAATAAGTTTTATCATGATGCACCGCAAATATATCTTTTCCATCCGGGTGCCAGCTGGCATAAAGATAACGACCGCATTTGGTTATACGTTTCAACTTATTTAAATTATTATCGACTATATAAATATCTTTAAATATTGTGTAGTTGTTACAATATTCATCCTGAGCGATTAAAATCCCCGAGACCGCATGCACATCGATATCAGCTGCTCCATTAATCTCCAACTCTTTGCTATCCCCTGTTGAATCCAACCAAATCAAACTTGCTCGTTTATAACCGTTATTACGCACGTAATAAACCTCATCGCCATGCACTGTCGATATAGCACGTACTGAATCGGTCCTGTAAGCATGCTCTGAAATCTGACTGCCAGCTTTTATACCCTTAAATTTTATTTCTTCAATTTTCGGTTGAAATCTGCTTGTTAACCACTGCGTGTATTCTTTCCACAAATCACTCATATCCCTATCAAATGAGTTTTCTGCATTTGTGTTAATAAAAAATGGCAGAAGATTATCGCTATAATTCTCAACCCACTGATACATTTTTTCTTCGCCATATTGCTCCGCCAGAAAAATCATAAAATACACGCCATACAAATAACGCGTGGTACCCGCTGGCCAGGTACTTACAGGAAGATTTACATGTGCAATTGGCTGTAGACCATTAGCCAATTCTTCCCTCATCATCGACTTGAACATTGCACTCTGACCCCGGCCAACGCCGCGATCAATATAAGTCTCTTTGTAGGTAGCTAACCCTTCTGTGACCCATGCTGGTTGAAACACGTTGGGAAAGAGCAAGAAGAAACGGCCGAATATCTTTCTCAAGTATTCTGGTGAACCAGAACTCTTATCGAGATGAATGATATGTGTGTATTCATGAATAATTAACGTAGATAACCAGTCATCAAAATCTTCCAGCGTATTGACACTGCTAGGCGGCGCTAAAAATAGAACAGTATGATTAAAATAGATTGGTGAAGCGAAACCGTTGGGGCGATCTGTCTCATCACTAATAACGATATGTGTTTTTTCAACTGGCTGCCAGTTAAGTTCAACCGAAAGTGTTTTATGGGCAACTTCTGCTATTGCGGCAGCTCTTTCGGCAAGCTGCTTATTGCCATCGGCATAATGAACAAACAGGTGGTCACTTTCTATTGTTTTCCAGTCCAGACCAGGGTCGACAGCGAA
The DNA here is from genome assembly GCA_030595325.1 of Gammaproteobacteria bacterium. GTDB lineage: Bacteria > Pseudomonadota > Gammaproteobacteria > SZUA-229 > SZUA-229. Next base: position 6,766 of record JAUVDN010000005.1, read on the forward strand.
AGCCTTATTGCTAAAGAAAACACAACAACAGATAAAAACGATAAGTTGACGTCTTATCATAAACGTCCTTATTGTTTCCTTGTTACCTTCTTAAGCCAAAAGCAATAAAAATGAACCCGGTTAACGCGGTCGCCCAGGACATAGGTGGCGCACCAAATATTGGCGCCACATCTGACAGTGCATAGATAACAGATGCGACAACCAGAATACTGCAGCCAACGATCACTGTTAAGCTTCGCTGGTGGTTATGATTTATATCTTCTCGTATCTTATGTATTTCACTCACCTGTTTTAGATGATACTCGCCGTCGGCATAGGCTTTTAAACTTTTATAGACCAGCCCCGGCATCTCTGGCATTTTTTCTATCAGGTAAGGCAGGTCATCTTTCAAATTGCGCATCATGGCGCCTACGCCGACCTGTTCCTTCATCCAGTTTTCTAAAAATGGTTTTGCCGTTTTCCATAAATCCAGATCAGGGTATAACTGACGGCCAAGGCCCTCGATGTTTAACAAGGTTTTTTGCAACAAGACAAGTTGCGGTTGAACTTCCATATTAAACCGGCGAGCGGTCTGAAATAAGCGAAGTAATAACTGACCGAAAGAAATTTCTTTTAACGGTTTTTCAAATATAGGTTCGCAGACACTTCGTATGGCTGACTCAAATTCATCAACCCGTGTATGTGAAGGCACCCAGCCCGATTCCACGTGCAGCTTTGCAACCTTGTAATAATCACGTTGGAAGAAAGCCAGAAAATTTTCTGCTAGATATCGCTTATCTGTCTGACTTAATGTGCCCATGATGCCAAAATCTACCGCAACATATTTTGGACTTGCAGGTTTCTCTGTATCAACAAAGATGTTGCCCGGGTGCATATCAGCATGGAAAAAATTATGACTGAAGACCTGCGTAAAGAATATTTCAACGCCCAATGCTGCTAGTCGCTCCATATCCGTTCCCTGTTCTTTCAGGGCATCTATATCGCGGATTGGTGTGCCGTACACTCGCTCCATGACCAGTACATTTTTACGCACGAAATCCCAATGAATCGCTGGCACATATAAATCGCTGGAACCTTCAAAATTTCTTCTTAACTGACTTGCGTTTGCTGCCTCACGCAGAAGATCTAGTTCATCCAGAATAGTTTTTTCGTATTCCTTGATGACTTCGACAGGGCGCAGTCGACGAAGCTGCGATGAGTATTTAGCTGCCAGCTCCGCGATAATGTATAACAAAGAGATATCACGTTTGATAACGGGCATGATATCTGGACGTAAAACTTTGACAATTACATCTTCGCCTGTTTTTAAAACGGCTGCGTGTACTTGCGCAACGGAGGCCGAAGCCAATGGCACCTCTTCAAATGATTCAAACAGGTTCTCTATCGAATCACCATAAGCTTTTTCAATTATGTCTATCGCTTGCTGACTCGGAAATACAGGCACGTTATCCTGCAATCTCTGTAACTCGTCCGCGATGTCATCCGCCAACAAATCTCGTCTGGTCGAAAGCATCTGTCCAAATTTGATAAAAACAGGACCAAGATCTTCCAGCGCTTCACGCATACGCTCAGCACGTGGTTTACGTTTACGCCGAAACCAGTTCCATGGAAATATATAAATGATAAAACGAAAAGGTCGAAGCAGGTGAGTTGTAAAAACGATATCATCAAGGCCGTGTAGCATTAACACCCAGTTAATGCGTAACATTCGAATAAATTGTCCCGGCGTCAGTATTGGCATTGGTTAATCACATTAATTATAAAATTCAGAATATTATTTTGTCAGTAAATCTATTTTTGCTTGTAAACGATCGACGTCATTTCTTAGCTTATCAACTGTCTCATAAAAAATATTTAGTTCAGTCTCTGTAACCACATCCCGACTCTCTTCCTGCAGATATTCACTTACACTCATCGAGATAGATTTAATCGTATCCAATCCCCAGCGACTTATATCTTTACCGGATTGATGCAACTGATAAGAGACGCTATCCCCAAATATACTTGCCAATGGCTCTGACCAATCGATGTCCATCTGTGAAAAAACATTTTTAAATTGATGGCCTAATCGCGTATCACCGGTTATTTCAACTTCGCCTTTTAACAGCATGTTAGCGGCATTTGAAACCAGGCCCATCTTAAATAATGAAATAGGTGTGCCACGTAAAATCGTATCAACAGAACCATCATGCTCAGTACTCACCTGAATACCGCGCGCACCGGGAAACATATAAAGCTCTCTATTAACACCGGTAATTTCAAGCTTGACTACCTTGCCTTCAAAAACTGCCAGCTTGTTTAATAGCTCAGGATCTAATGCAAGATAACGGTTGATGACCGTTTCAAACATCAACATGGGCAAGTATCATCATTGGTAATAATTAGCATAGGTCACAATGTCATTGCGCCGCTATAATTTAAATCCTTTATGCAGCGCGACGATTCCGCCTGTCATATTATGATAGGTACAGCGTTCAAAGCCTGCTTCGATCATCATCTGCTTTAAGGTTTCCTGATCTGGATGCATACGTATTGATTCCGCCAGATAACGATAACTTTCTTCATCATTTGCAATCAGCTTACCCATCTTCGGCAAGATATTAAATGAGTAAAAATCATAAACTTTATCCAGCCCAGGAACTACAGGTTTAGAAAACTCTAAAATCAATAAACGGCCGCCGGGTTTTAACACTCGATACATCGATTGCAACGCTGCAAGCTGATGCGTTACATTACGCAGACCGAAAGCTATAGTGATGCAATGAAAACTGTTATCTTCGAAAGGCAGATCTTCTGCATTCGCTTCAACAAAATCGATGTTGCCAGCATATCCTTTATCAAGCAGGCGTTTACGCCCCTCTTCCAACATAGAAGCGTTAATATCAGAAATAATAACTTTTCCTGTAGGGCCTACCTGATGTGACATCTGCATGGTCAAGTCACCGGTACCACCAGCAACATCTAAGGCCATATCTCCCGGCTTCAGCCCGGTGTGCTGCATGGCAATTTTTTTCCATAGTCGATGAATGCCGAAAGACATGACGTCGTTCATGATGTCATATTTACTGGCTACCGCATCAAATACGCCGCCGACTAATCCTTCTTTGGCATTTTCATCAACCGTCTTGTAACCGAAATGTGTTTCTTTTTTTGTCATGTTATTTCTTTAAACTAACTGATATATTTGGACAACCGAATTACTAACTTGCTTCTAATCTATCTCTCTACGCTTATGACCTGCAGCTTTTAAACGGTCTAAATAATCTTGCCATTTTTCTTCATATGTATTGCCAAGCTCATACAGGTAATCCCAGGTATACAGGCCTGTATCATGTTTGTCATCGAAGACAAATTTCAACGCGTAATTACCCTGCGGCTCTATCGCATCAATAGTAACTTCTTCTTTATTTAATTGCAGAATTTCCTGACCAGGCCCATGACCGGTTACTTCCGCAGATGGCGAGTACACGCGTAAATATTCACACGGTAATTGATGCACTGCACCATCTTCATACTCCACCTCTAATACTCTACTTTTCTGATGCAAATTAATGTTTACTGGTTTTGACATAATATTTCTCTTTAGTACAGTTCTTAACGTACTGGATTTATATTTTGTATATACATAAAACGCCTAAAATAAATGCGTCGTTACAATATATATCGACTTAAATCTTCATCTCTAACCAATTCGGTCAAACTATTATCTACATAGTCCTCATCAATCGTTATTGACTCACCGCTTTTATCCGGCGCTGAAAATGAAATCTCTTCTAACAAACGCTCCATAATAGTGTGCAGTCGACGCGCACCAATATTTTCTGCACTTTCATTTACATCAAACGCTGATTTTGCAATCTTCTTCACGCCATCTTCTGTAAACTCAATAGTCAGTCCTTCAGTCTTCATCAACGCTTTGTACTGTACAGTTAATGCGGCGTCCGGCTCAGTCAATATGCGTTCAAAATCTTCTGCATTCAGTGCCGACAATTCAACACGAATGGGCAATCGTCCCTGCAATTCTGGAATGAGATCACTCGGCTTAGTTAAATGAAAAGCGCCAGATGCAATAAATAAAATATGGTCTGTTTTCACCATGCCGTATTTAGTTGTGACCGTACAACCTTCAACCAATGGTAGTAAATCACGCTGCACACCCTCACGTGAGACATCAGCGCCACCGCCACTTTCTGCACGTTTGGCTACTTTGTCTATCTCATCGATAAAAACGATGCCATTTTGCTCGGCGTTTTCAACTGCTTTAGCTTTAATCTCATCTTCTTTAAGCAGTTTTCCCGCTTCTTCATCAAGGATGATTTTGCGCGCTTTATCAATTTTTAGCTTACTGACTTTCTTCTTGTCACTTCCCATGTTCTGAAATAGGCCCTGCAACTGGGACGTCATATCTTCCATGCCTGGTGGCGCCATAATCTCCACACCTACAGGAGTTGCCGCTACTTCCATCTCAATCTCTTTGTCATCCAATTCGCCATTACGCAGTTTTTCTCTGAATTTCTGCCGCGTGGAACTATCTTTATCTTCTTCCGGCTCACCAAATTCATTTCTAGCCGGTGGTAATAATGCGTTTAAAATGCGCTCTTCTGCCGCCTGCTCCGCTAAATGTCGGACTTTCGCCATTTCTTGTTCACGCGTTGTTTTAATCGACATGTCTACAAGATCGCGGATAATGGTATCAACTTCGCGGCCAACATAGCCAACTTCAGTAAACTTAGTCGCTTCAACCTTTACAAATGGTGCATTGGCCAGGTGCGCCAATCTGCGTGCAATTTCTGTTTTACCCACACCCGTCGGACCAATCATTAAGATATTTTTAGGGGTGATCTCATTACGTAATTCTTCACCGACCTGCATACGGCGCCAGCGGTTACGTAATGCGATAGCTACTGCACGCTTGGCATCATTCTGGCCAATGATGTGCTTATCTAATTCCTGGACTATTTCACGGGGCGTCATTTCAGACATATAACTAAAACCTTCTATAAAATTCTTTAAAGTGTTGCTAAAAACTTCGAAAAGTAACGATATTATTGCTACTGTTTAATATGTTATTTAAATTTCTTCGATAGTGCGTGTTTGATTGGTGTAAATGCAGATATCTCCGGCGATTCCCAGACTTTTCTCTACAATATCTCTGGCTGAAAGCTCCGTGCTGTCAAATAGTGCTCTTGCCGCCGACTGCGCATAGGGGCCACCGGAGCCAATAGCCATCAGATCATCATAAGCATCGATAACATCACCGGTGCCAGAGACTAACAATGAGGCTTCAGCGTCAGCAACGATCAACATGGCTTCAAGTTTGCGTAACATTCGGTCTGTGCGCCAATCTTTTGCCAGCTCTACGGCTGCGCGTTTCAATTGTCCACTATGACGCTCCAGCATGGACTCAAAACGCTCCAGCAGAGTAAACGCATCTGCAGTAGCGCCAGCAAAACCAACAATTACCTTGTCACCATATATTTTTCTAACTTTAGTTGCGTTACCTTTCATCACAGTATTGCCCAAAGTTACCTGGCCATCACCGCCAACAACGACTTTCCCCTCGCGACGAACTGTCAGGATGGTTGTACCGTGAAATGTTTCCACATCTAGCTCCAATTTTTGTGCTTTATCCAAACCTGCTGAAGATATAATGCAGGCCTGCATTTAAAAACGTGAATTTTACACTATGACGAGGCCCACTCATACCATGGGCTATTTATGGATACATTGATCTAATTCTGAATGAGTTTGAGCTACCGCCAACAGATTGGCGTATATTGTCAAATGATTATTGCTGGGTTCGCTAATCTACTAGTGGTGAGTTGCTTCATAGTGGCGACTCATCGACGGTTGGTATTATTGGCCGTTATTTTGGCAAGTGGTGGAGCATGATAGGTTCGACCTTTCATCGCTTGCCAATCTTTTTATCCTCTTTGGCAGCCAGTGTTGCAGCGCTCTCTTCTTAATTAGCAAAAATTGCTGGCTAGCTATTTGATGACAAGTTTTTCAGCTACGCTAACAGCAAAATTTAGGGCTGTGGCCGCTCAAAGGTCCACTGCTTGTCATCAGACAGGTCCTTATCAAATTTATAGCCGCCTAATTTAAACTTCTTAAGGTCTTCAACTTTTTCGATACGGTTACGGATAATATAATCCGCCATCATACCGCGAGCCCGTTTGGCAAATATCGCAACCACGCGTGTTTTGCCGGCTTTGGTCTCTTTAAAGGTTATGTTTAATAAACGACCTTCGAGCAACTTTGGTTTTACTGATTTAAAGTATTCGTTAGAGGCCAGATTAATCAGCACCGCTTCTTTTTGTTTTTTAAGTTCTTTGTTGATGCTTTTAGTAATACGATCATCCCAGAACTGATACAAATTATCACCACGATCATTCTTTAATTTAGTTTTCATCTCTAAACGGTATGGCTGTATTAAATCCATGGGGCGCAGGCAACCGTACAACCCGGACAAGATTCTTAGATGATCTTGCGCATAGGCGTAATCGTCTTCATTAAATGACTCGAGCTCGAAGCCACCATAGACATCACCTTTAAATGCAAAAATAGCCTGCTTTGCATTCTTGGTCGTAAATGGCGTGCTGAATGATTTAAAGCGATCAACATTTAAATTCGCAATGTTCTCGCTGATTGTCATCATCTCCTGCAATTTTTTACTGTTTATTTTTTTTAACTCTTTTATCAACAACTCGGAATCTTTCAGATCGGCCGGTTTACTGTATTTTTTTGATAGACTCTCTTCTTCAAAGTCCTGACCTTTTGATGGCGATAGTGTAATTAACATTATTTATAGTGTTGTTTTGTAGCTGTTTAGTTACTTTCATTATAATACACAGCGTAGCAACTGAGTATTACAATTATTGGCATTGTGCTTACTTCTGATTACGACCAAAAACGAACATCAAGAAAAGACTTTTATCCACAGATGAACGCAGATAAAAAATTGGTGCTATCAACTGTGCCTAGGGCACGTTGAGTCTCTTCTCCCTATGGAAGAGGGGGAATATTGAACGCTCATGTCTTCTTTTACTCAACAAGGGAGCTAAATATTATTTCTTTCTTGCTCTTGGATGGGCATTATCATAAACACCGGCAAGGTGCTGGAAATCTAGGTGAGTGTATATCTGTGTGGTGCTAAGATTGGCATGCCCTAATAACTCTTGTACTGCGCGCAGATCTTTCGACGACTCGAGAATATGCGATGCAAACGAATGGCGTAACATGTGAGGATATACGTGCATGTTCAAACCCTGTTTTAGTGCCATATTTTTTAACCGTTTTTGAATGCTGCTGTTACTCAAGCGCGTGCCGCGATTACTGACAAATAAAGACGCCTCATTTTCTTTTGCCATTATTAAACGTTGCTTTATCCAACGCTTAACGGCATCTTTAGCCTTGCTGCCAAAAGGTAAACGGCGTTGTTTTTGACCTTTACCTGTAACCTGTATGCTTTGCTGCTGCCAATCAATATCTTGTAAATTTAATCCACTCAGTTCTGACAAACGCAAGCCACAGGCATACATCAGCTCCATCATCGCCACATCTCGAATACTTAATTCATTTTCAGCTGACTCGCCTTTTTTAATCTTTAAAAGCTGATCTATTTCATCGACATTTAATGTTTGTGGTAAACGTTTAGCAGCTTTTGGCGCCGGGATACCCACGGCAGGGTTTTGCGTTGCACGATTAAAACGTAAAAGATAATTAAATAAACTGCGAATCGTTGACAGCCATCGCTGTAAACTTTTTCCTGACAAACCCTGGCGGTGCAACGTTGCAACACAGCGTCTTATCTCGGCCTGTTTTATCTCATCCCATTGAATAAACTGTTCTTCATCAAGACTACAGCACTGCATAAAGTGCTTGATGTCTCGCTGATAAGCCAGCACAGTATGAGAAGAATAGCGTCTCTCTGATTGCAGATAACTAAAGAATTTTTGCAAATCATCCTTTAAAGTTACTGCGGACACTTTATTAACCCTCCAGATGAACGGCTAACGAAGCACTAATCAACTCTCCAATCTGTGAGAGAAATTCAGTACCCATCGTTGAATTAAAACGCTCTGCATTATCTGCGCCCAAGCCTATAAGGCCCAGATTAGCACCCGCGACTAAAGGAATAATTGCAACTGACTTAATCGTTGCAGCCTTCTCATCAAAGAGATAAACCTTTTGCTCATCTGTTGATTTGCCGCACACGGTATTTTTATGTTCCAGCATGGTTTTAAATGCTTTCAAGGCTTCGTCACCTGTATTGACGAATAGCCCCGCTGACTGCTCGATCTTTTTCTCATCGGAACTAAACAATTTAATCACTGCATAATCCGCAGACATTTCATCTCGAAAAGCATCTAATACTATAGTGATTACGTCATCAATATCGTGTGTACTTAACAGGTCAATCGCCAGACGATGACGGATTTCAGCAAGGCGTTCATTGTCTCGTGCAACGTCCATCAGTTCCAGTAAACGATTTTCCTGTGTTTGTTTTTGCTGGCGCAGAACATCTACCTGCCGCTCAATCAAAGAAACTGCACCGCCAGTTTGATGCTTTACTTCAAGCACAGCTAATAGTTCTGGGTGACGGTTTAGAAAATCTGGATTTTCACGTAACAAGCCGATCAACTGTAAATCGGTTGCTAATTGCTGTTCTCTTTCTGTAGCCACATCATCGCTGCTTTCTTTTTTTAATGTATCTTCTGCTGTTTTTATTTTGCTCACAATTTTTTTACTCACCTTGCTTCATTTAACTGTTTGATTCAATCATTTAATTTAACCGCTTAATCTAAAACTAACTGACCCTGAAAAACTGTTGTTGCCGGCCCCGTCATTATTAATGTCTGGCCCTCTCCTTGCCACTGTATCGATAAATCACCACCATTTAGATGTGCCGTAACATGCTCATTCAGCAATCCCTGCATTCTTGCAACGGCAACCGCTGCACAAGCCCCAGTGCCACATGCCTGCGTCTCACCAACACCACGCTCAAATACCCGTAAACGAATTTCATCACGATTAATAATTTGCATAAAACCGGCATTTACCCGGTTTGGAAATTGTTGATGAGATTCGATGGCTTTACCTAATATTTCGATATCAACTTCACTCAAATCATCGACCTGCAATACTGCATGAGGATTTCCCATCGATACTGTACCTATAGCATAATCAGCGCCGTTCACCGTTAGATTATACGATTCTGCCCGATTTTCTGTTAAAAAAGGCAGACTTTCTGGACGAAAATCAGGGATGCCCATATCCACGGCCACCTGATCGCCCAGCACCTGTAACTCGATTAATCCATTTGCCGTTTCTACAGATATAGTTTCATTGCTGGTTAACCCTTGTTGCCGCACAAAAAGCGCAAAACAGCGTGCGCCATTGCCGCATTGTTCAACTTCACCACCATCACAATTAAATATACGGTAACGAAACTCGGCTTCAGCCATGGTTGGCTTTTCGACCAGCAACAGCTGGTCGCAACCAACACCGAAGTGACGGTCGGCTATCTGCTTTATTTGACGGGCGCTTAAATCGATGGCCTGAGAAATTGCGTTAATAACAACAAAATCATTACCCAAACCATGCATCTTTGTAAATTTTATCTCTTGTGACACCGAATTCCACCCACTTAAAACAACGCCTTAGCTAATAATTTCAGCATAGTTGCCATCGTTGTTAATTGCAAACTTATGCCCCGTTTATTATTGCAAATAGTATACATCATGTTAATATCAGACATACGTCTAACTAGGAGAATGTCATGACAAAGTCATTGCTGGCTGATCAAATTAAAGATTTTCAGGATGGTTTTATACCAAACGTACCAGAAGAAACAATGAGTCTATTAATGAGCGAACTACAAACGCTAATTGCATCGGGCCTTGCTGAAAAAGCACTCAGTAAAGGAGATGATTTTCCTGCTTTTACACTACCCAATGCTAACAATAAAGCATTAATATTTAATGACCTGATCAATAAAGGACCACTGGTCATTAGTTTTTATCGGGGCGCCTGGTGCCCATACTGCAACCTGGAACTTAATGCACTACAGCAACGACAGTCGGATATTACCGCCGCAGGTGGTCAGCTTATTGCTATATCGCCACAAGTACCGAATAAATCGTCTGATCAGGTTAGCAAATCACAATTAACGTTTGAAGTATTGAGCGATGCCGGCAATAAACTTGCAAAACAGTGTGGACTGGTATTTACACTGCCCGAATTATTAAGACCCGTTTATGAAGCATGGCAACTGGACATTCCTGGACATAATGCCGATAACAGTTTTGAACTGCCCATGCCGGCAACTTACATCATCGGCACAGATGGCATCGTTCATCATGCTTTTGTTGATATGGATTACACCAGACGACTGGAGCCGGACGTTATTATTGAACAGTTAACATTACTTTAGCTAACTAGGCCGAAGGGCTTTCTGGCTCCTTGTGTCAGACTCTCCGTCCTGTGCATACGCCGCTCTTCCATCCATGGCACTGCGTCATACCGTACATCCATGGACATAACCGCACTGCCGTCCCTGGCTCTTTGCGGAATACCGCCCATCCATAGACATACGCGCACCGACATCCATGTCTCCTTGCGCTATACCGTACATCCATAGACATATGCGCACCGCCATCCATGGCTCTTTGCGCTATACCGTACATCCTGTACATAAAAAAAGCCGCTTCGTTTGAAGCGGCTTTATCACCAAGCAAATAGCATTTTTCCTAAATACTACATGATCAAACTATTACTTACCTGGAACCGTTGATAGACCAAGAATTTCCCAGTCTTGCATACCGCCACGGTACCATTTAATTTTATGTGCTGGGTAACCAAGCTTCAACAAGTTTTTAATGTTGTTAGGTGACTGACCACACCACATACCATTACAGAACATAACCAGTGTTTTTGCTTTAGAGAAGTTCAACAGACCTTCACTTTCTGTAACATCAAACTCATCTTCAAGAATTTCTAGAATAGAAACTGGATCTGCACCTTTAGCAGGATTCAGTTTTGTCCATGGCAGATTTACTGCACCAGGAATCGTACCTTTCTTCACCCAGTCTGGAGTACGTGAATCAATCACCAAAATTGAAGAATCACCCGCTGACATTTTAGCAACGTAATCGATTACTTCGCGTTCAGCGATAGTTTCAACACCTGGCGCTAATATCGCAGGTTGAATACAGAATGGTGGACAAGGGCGTGACGTTTTTGCAAATGCAGGGTTAACGGTATTCTTGTTATCCTGGTTACGCGTGATTTTTACATCTTTACCATCGTGTTTAACGGTTACGTCTATTACGCCTTTTGTTATGCCAACAGGCTTGCCAGCGCTTACACTTGCCGAGAATACTAAACTAGCTGCAAAGGCAGCGACTAAAATTTTTGCTTTCATCTTATTTGACTCCTCAAATTCCCTTAGCGGGTTAACTTATTTTTCAGGTTATATTTATTATTTACATCAACTTACTTTTTCTAATTATTACTACTAATTATTACTACTAACTATTACTACTAACTAGACACAAAAAACAACATTTTAAATAATCCAAAAACCAGCATGGATTATTCGCAATCAGGCTCTTCTTCCTCTTCTTCGGTTTTTTTGTCTCCATCTTCAGCTTCGCTAAAAATACTGCAAGATGTAGGCTCAAAACTATCTACTGCAGCGAAAGCTGGGCTGTAAAAACCGATGGCTAACAAAAGGAAAACAATCTTATTTAACAACTGCATTTCTCGCTCCAATAATCTCTAATAATTTAATTGAGAAAGAGTATCAGAGAACCCGGCTATTAACAGGACATAATGTCAGGTTTGGTTAAAAAATCGGCAATTTTTGGCATATCCTGCAAAAAACATGACACCCGCTTATATTTTTACCATTATGAGTTTGTTTTAAATGCTGCTGGAGTGTGTATGTTTGCAGCAAAAGAGGTGGATAAAAAGCACGCCAGCGTTAATCTCTCACCACTTTCAACTTTTGTCACCTGATGCGGAACACTGCAATTATTAACCAGTGCCATATGTGCCGATGGTTTATATTGCTTCTGATCATCCAGCATTTTTTCACCTGACTGAAAGTAGCCGCCGCTGTATTCATTGCTAAAATGAAATACGATGGTGGCAAAATAATCAGGGCTACTGTCCTGATCTTTGTGCACTCCAATATAGTCACCCTTTTGTAACCTATTGGCCTGGCAACGCCTTAAACACAAATTATCCGTGCCGGTGAACTGTCGATAAAAACTGCGCATCTTCGAACTCATAACGATAGCTTCCACACTCTCAGAAAAGTCATTCAACGCTTCTGGAATCTCTACATCATTAATGTATCGACTCACCCAGACGGAATGACTTTCGTTGGCATCACCACCAATTATATGCTCATATTCACTCTTGCTCAGCAATTCAGTCAACGCATCCCACTCTTTTTTATTTAGCGGGATTTCGTTCTCTTCAAATAACAAGGTTGCTTGCTGTTCGAGGTTAAACTTTTGCATCATGTTTAGTCATTGCTTGTTACTTTTCTCTTAGCTAAATTTCTCTGATTTAATCGTCCAGGATTGATTCATTAGCAAACAACTGCTCTACCGTTTCTCGCTGCCGGACAATTTGATGCCGGTCACCATCAACCATTATCTCGGCAACGCGTGGTCGAGAGTTATAGTTAGAGCTCATGGTAAAACCGTACGCACCTGCTGAGCGTATAACCAGTAAATCGTCCTGCTCTATAGCCAGTTCACGCTCTTTACCCAGAAAATCGCCGGTTTCACAAATAGGCCCAACCACATCATAAACTTTTGGCTTTACATCGGTAAACTCTTCTACCGGTTCAATCGCTTGCCATGACTGGTACAGTGCCGGGCGCATCAAGTCATTCATCGCCGCATCGACGATAGCAAAATTTTTATCTTCATTATGCTTAAGGTATTGCACGCGTGTTAATAATATCCCGGCATTACCCGCAATCGCCCGTCCCGGCTCAATCAATATTTCAAAGTCTCGTCCATCCAAACGTTCCAATAAAGCAGCCATTTGCTCTTCCGGCAACGGTGGTGTCTCATTCTGATAACGGATGCCTAATCCACCACCCAGATCCAGATGATGCAACTGTATTCCCTGCATCGCCAGTTGATCGACCAATGACAACACACGGTCCAGGGCATCAACGAAAGGCCTGATCTCTGTCAGCTGTGAACCTATATGGCAGTCAACGCCCTTCACTATAAGATGCTTTGAGTTTGCAATAATTTGATACACATCAACTGCATCATTAATAGCGATACCGAATTTATTGTCTTTCAGACCAGTAGAGATATACGGGTGTGTTTTTGCATCGACGTCAGGATTCACCCGTAGTGAGACTGGTGCCTGCACCCCTTTTTGCTCGGCTACTTGCTCCAGCAATAAAAGCTCTGCTTGCGACTCGACGTTAAAACACCGAATACCTACGTCTAAAGCACGCGCCATTTCTTCAGCCGTTTTACCCACACCGGAGAAAACAATCTTATCAGCACTGCCACCAGCTTTAAGCACACGCTCAAGCTCACCCATAGACACAATATCAAAACCTGAGCCTAGCTTTGCCAAGACATTTAATACGGCAATATTTGAATTAGCCTTAACGGCGTAACAGACAAGGTGCGACTGGCCGCCCAATGCTGAGTCAAAGGCTTTCCAATGACGCTCTATCGTTGCCCGAGAATAGACATAACATGGTGTACCCCATGATTCTATATTTGCGGCAATATCCACATCTTCAGCCCATAACCGGCCATTTTTATAATTAAAAAAATCCATACTTATTCGCTTTTTGTTTTTTCTACATTGCCTAGTTTTGAGTCTTGTACTTTTTCTTGCGTAGAATTATTACTGCCCGCTTCAGGTAAATATAAATCACCCTGCATGCCACAGGCTGATAAGATTAATAAAAATACTACGGTTAATAGCTTCATCATGTTGCATCGTTCACTAAAAAATTAACATTAAATTATGCTTGTTAATCATATTGACTGATTAATATTGCAATATTCGCTTAAGCTGAAGTTTAAAACAACTAAAAAAGAATCTTATGCCAGAAATCGACTCCACTCTAGACTCTATTATTATTGAAACCCATGAGCACCCCGATGCCGCCGTCATCTGGCTGCACGGCCTGGGCGCCGACGGCAACGACTTCGTACCGATAATCGAGCAGCTGCAACTGCCATCAAATCTTGCTATTCGTTTTATATTTCCCCATGCACCGATGCGGCCGATAACCATTAATGAGGGTTATCAGATGCCCGGCTGGTATGACATAAGCAGTTTATCTATCGTCGAACAGGAAGATGAGGCCGGCATTAAAGAGTCTTCCGCTATTTTAAAGCAAATCTGTGAACAACAGGTGGCGGATGGCATCGTCGCCAGTCGCATCGTGCTTGCAGGATTTTCTCAGGGCGGCGCTATCGCCCTGCATTGCGGTTGTCGCTACCCAGATTTGCTCGCTGGCATAATGGCTCTGTCCACCTATCTTGCCCTGCCCGATAGCCTTGATGATGAAATCAGTCCGCATATGGCAGAAACACCGGTATTTATGGCGCACGGCAGAGAAGATGACGTGGTTGCTTATGATTATGGCTATGACAGCAAAGAACGACTCGAAGGTTTAGATGTGCCGGTCGTCTGGTATGAGTACGATATGGGTCACTCTGTCTGCCTGGAAGAAATAAATCATATTCGTCAATGGCTTACCGAGATCTTGTAACTTCACTCTTTATCTTTTTAAACATTATTCTTATTAAATCTATTCTTTATTAATCGAAACTATTCGCCTTTGTTAGTGAGTTTGGCTATTATCTAATAAGCACATTTAGATTGTCACTAAAAGAGCAGTTTTAAGTATGGACAAAACGGATTTAAAGCTAAGCATTAATATAACGCCAGCAGAACCACTATGGAAGCTTGCACCTACTCGCGACGAAGACGGCGGACCGGTCAGTGATTTATTGATGATTATCCCAAAACTTAAGACCAGACCAGAAGAATATATTAAGGACACTTTAGCCAATATTGAATTTGCACTGAAACAATTTAAAAACGAAATTTTATTTGCCAATGTTGATATGAAACTAAATACTTTGTGGGTCTCTTTTAAAGCTGTGCCCGGTGTATATGGCGACATTGTTGACACACTAAGAGCGAACGTACCCGAAGCGGTACTCGTTGGCGATACACACTCCCGATTACAAAAAGATTAAACCTTAAGGAATTATAATGTCTCAAGCTGCTATGGATGCCGGCGCATTCGCTGAAATGAAAGAAATGATGGGCGACTCTCTGCATGAAATAATTAATATGTGCCTGCAGAGCTTACCTGAACAACTAAGCGCCATCGAAGATGCTATCGAACAGAACAATGCCGAAACATTATTCAATGTCTCACATAAAATGAAAAGCGCCTGTGGCAGCATTGGTGCTTTTGGCCTTGCTGAAAAAGTGGAAACCATCGAAATTATTGGTCGTGACGGCAATACACAAGTATCTGCTAAGGCCATCGATGATCTTCGCAGTGCAACACAACAGGTAATTACTTTTCTAAATACAGAAGCTAATAACTAAACACCTATTTTAGTTATAGCCATATGAAGTGAGGCTGTTACGCTCTCTACGGAAAGAGGCGGAAAACGACTAAGTAAAAAAACAACACTCTAATTTAAAGAGTTTCGGTATTCAACCGGTGACTTACCTGTCCATTTTTTAAAAGCACGAGAAAAAGCGCTCTGCTCAGAAAAGCCTATTAAAAAAGCAATATCGCTCATGCGGTTCATCGGATTTTCAATATACTGCTTGGCAACCATCTCACGCACGCTATCTAACAGATATCTAAACGTGGTTTTGTGTTCTTTTAAACGTCGCTGCATACTACGTTCACTTAAGTTCAATTCGCTTGCAACAAGTTTGTCGGTAACCTGACCGTCGGGTAGATTATCCAAAATAATTGTTTGTACCTGCTGCACAATATCACCTTTCTTAATTTCAACAAGGTAACGCATTAAGCTTTCATCGTGCATTAATGCTATCTGCTTATTTGCTGATGACAGCTCTTTATCTGCATCTGCTCGAGCAATGATTAAACTGTCTACTTCCGCATCAAAATTTACCGGGCAACGAAAAAAATCAGTTATTGTTTCAGCATCATCTGGTTTTGACCTGGCGATGTTAACCTCTGTGGGTATAAGCTCCTCACCAAAATTAAACCGGCACATGTGCATTAAAACAGCAATAATCAAGGTATGTTGTTGTGGCTGCACTCTTACTTCATCAACGATAGATACACTTAACTTTAAGCCTGCTGGTGTATCTTCTAATTTAGTATCAAGACCTTGCGAAATTGCATGGATGTAACGATCTATCCTGCTCATTGCGCGCCGTAATGTAGAGCTTACCAACCAGGCATAACCAACAGCACCCAGCATTGACGGATGCCAAAATTCAACCATCTTTACACCAAAGGTCGGATCTTTAATAACAGCAGTCGCTTCCGCCCAAAGACGATCAATACAATTGATATCAACACGCGCCTGTGGATTAAACCTTAGTTCAGGATCGATACCCGCCTTTTTATATATCGGTTCCGGGTCAATATTACAGTGCTGCAGATACTTCCACATCAAACCTGTTATCGGTGCAAAACTTGTTAATTGCATATTCTCTACCGTCTCGCCAATTAATTTTACGTCTTACTATAATATGAATTTTTGACTTAGTTGTACGTGCCTTCTTTACGTGCGAGAGCTATTGCCTTTCGCACTTGCTCGGGTGCTGTGCCACCGACATGGTTGCGTGACTCAACTG
Source organism: Gammaproteobacteria bacterium (assembly GCA_030595325.1). Taxonomy (GTDB): domain Bacteria; phylum Pseudomonadota; class Gammaproteobacteria; order SZUA-229; family SZUA-229. The sequence continues at coordinate 23,632 of JAUVDN010000005.1, forward strand.
AACCTTCCAGTGTTAACACATCAAAAACATCTTTATCAATTTTGTCTGAAAACTGCTGTAACTGTTCAAGCGTTAATTCACTTAGGTCCTTACCGGTCTCAACGCCCATAGCAACGGCTTTTCCAACAACTTCATGAGCATCACGAAACGGCAGGTCCTTACACACTAGGTAATCAGCAAGATCAGTTGCTGTCGAGAAACCCTGTTTTGCTGCTTTATACATATTGTCGCTCTTACAGATTATAGCCGGCACCATATCCGCAAATGCACGTAAACAACCTAACACCGTGTCCACGGTATCAAACAAAGGCTCTTTGTCTTCTTGATTATCTTTGTTATACGCTAACGGTTGTGACTTCATCAAGGTTAATAAGCTCACCAGGTTGCCGTTCACACGACCCGTCTTACCGCGCACCAGTTCCGGCACGTCCGGGTTTTTCTTCTGAGGCATAATTGATGAACCGGTACAAAAACGGTCTGGCAGCTCGATAAAATCAAACTGTGCCGAAGACCACATCACCAACTCTTCAGACATACGTGACATATGTGTTAACAACAATGCAGACGCCGAACAAAATTCGATGGCAAAATCACGGTCGCTCACCGAGTCCAACGAGTTTTGTGTCGGTGCGCTAAAACCAAGTTCCTTCGCGGTAAATTCCCGATCAATCGGATAGCTGGTGCCAGCTAAAGCGGCGGCCCCTAATGGTGAGATATTCATCCGCTTCTGACAGTCGATAAAGCGTGACGCATCACGCTTTAACATTTCAAACCAAGCCATTATGTGATGCCCGAACGTCACCGGTTGAGCCACTTGCAGGTGAGTGAATCCCGGCATGATAGTCGCCGCTTCACGTTCGGCTATATCCAGCATGCCTTGCTGCAAACGTTTAATTTCAGCACAGATAAAATCGATTTGTTCGCGCAGATATAAGCGGATGTCGGTTGCCACCTGGTCATTCCTGGAGCGCCCTGTGTGTAGCCGTTTGCCGGCATCACCGATCAATTCGGTCAAACGCGCTTCTATATTCATATGCACATCTTCACGAGCGATTGACCAGACAAAATTTCCTTCAGCTATCTCCTGCTCGATTGTATCCAGCCCGACTAAAATAGCCACTAAGTCATTCTTGTCTAATATCGAAATTTTATTAAGCATTTTTGCGTGCGCTCGTGAGCCCGCGATATCCTGCTTATACATACGCTGATCAAACTGAACAGATGCGGTGAACGCTTCCACGAAAGCATCGGTCTGTTCAGTAAAACGGCCACCCCAGGCGGTATTAGTTTGTTCTTTTTTATTACTCATATTTCTTCTGTGATTTATTTATTTATTATTTTAATAACAGCGCTACCACTGGATACTCCGCAGTATATCAAACACTGCCAAAGTGATGTTTTTATCAAAAACCCGGCGCTCAGCTTGCTTTCTTCATGCTCTCGTCTATTTTATGTAAATGGCTGAAAACATTGCGAATAATAACGCAAATCATGATGGCGAGACAACACTGTCTTTATTGCCTAATTTTTGTGATGTACGCAATATATTTTTTGTTGTTCTGTTTACTGAAATTCTGGCCATTATCTTTGCCATGGCGGCTTCATCCAACAGTGTTCAGTTCTGGGATTATCTGGCGTTAGCCTCACTTCTGATGCTGTGGATAGCTTTATTAAACAGCGCTCTACTGTGTACATTACGTAGCTGGCTCAATAAATTAAAGCCAACACCGTGCATGATGCTGTCATATAGTTTGATGCTAGGCGTCAGCTTACTGGTCATTTCACTGGCAAACCTGGCAAGTTCATACTTTTACCTTGATCAGGGTCGCTATGATCTAAACAGCTTATTTTTTATTCGAGTGATGACAATTAGTGCCGTCATCTACTTTCTTTTACTGCGGTATTTTTATATTCAGCGCCAGTGGCGAATTAATCTTGCTGCTCAAAGCCGGGCAGAAATACAAGCCCTGCGTGCACGAATACGGCCACACTTTCTATTCAATAGCATGAACACTATCGCCAGTCTTATCGGCATCTCGCCTGAAAAAGCTGAAAAAGCCATCGAAGATCTATCTGACTTATTTCGCGCCAGCCTAAGTGAAAAAAATATGAGCCTGCTTGGTGAAGAAATTGAGCTCACAGAAAGTTACCTTGCTATCGAGTCCCTACGGCTTGGAGACCGGTTGCAGATTGAATGGAAAACCGACCAAAACCTGCTAAATGAGGAGGTTCCCGCACTATGTATTCAGCCATTAGCAGAAAATGCCATTTATCATGGGATAGAACCACTGCCAGAAGGTGGAAAAATAGTGATTTCTGCTCTACAAATAGATAACAGGCTGATGATTTCTGTTGCTAACCCTCTAATGCCCGAAATTCAGAAAGCAAAGAAGGGGAATCAGATGGCGCAGGATAATATAAAGCAGCGCTTGAGACTCGTTTATGGCGACAAAGGCGAGTTTTCAATAAATGAAACCAAAGAAAATTACACCGTTACTCTTTCGATCCCTTTGACATAATTTCTTTGGGACATGATCTCTTTGGAAAGCAAAAATGAACGTTTTAATAGTTGATGATGAACAGCTTGCCCGACAACGCTTAAGAAAACTAATAACTGAATCAGATGGTTATCAGATTATTGGTGAAGCTGAGTCCGGTGAAGACGCACTTAGAAAAACGCAGGCGGGCCATCCGGATGTGGTATTAATGGATATCCGCATGCCAGGGATGGACGGCATCGAAGCCGCCAGTTATATCAATCGAATGGACAAACCACCTGCGATCATATTTACCACCGCTTATAGTGAGCACGCTCTAAAAGCCTTCGAAACACACGCCATCGATTATTTATTAAAACCAATTAAACAAAGCCGGCTTGCTGCGGCCCTGGACGCGGCCAAACGCATGAATAAGGCCCAACTGACTAAACTAAGGGAAGATGAAACCATAGGCTCCAGACAAAAAATCTGTGTAAAAAGTCGTGGTTCTCTCGAGCTCGTTCCTGTGGAAGACATTCTTTACTTTAAAGCCGACCAAAAATATGTCACTCTGCGCACCGCTGATCAGGAGTACCTGATTGAGGAATCGCTCAAAATTCTTGAACAGGAATTTGCACGACAGTTCATCCGTATTCACCGCAATGCATTGATTGCTCTTGATATGATGCATGGCCTGATAAAAAATAACGAAGGTCATACCTGTGTCAGCTTTAGTGAAATCGATGATCTATTAGAAATAAGCCGGCGCCATCTACCAGAAATTCGTAAAAAGTTGCGCTCTTAATCAAAGCGGTAATAGTCACAAAATAATAACCGACCTTAGATAAAATAATTGCGGCCGGAAAGATGCACCAAATGAATAAGGTAAATTCACTATCAAATAAAACCATTCTTATCACTCGTCCCGATGGTCGAGAGATACACTTACGTGAATTAATCCAGCAAGCAGGTGGCAACAGTCTGCATTACCCTGTTATCAATATTCTGCCGCCGACCGATCTCGATATCAACCAGCTCAATCAGTTTCGCGATCAATTACATAGTTTCACTATGGCCATCTACATCAGCCCGACGGCCGTGGAACAAAGTCAGCATTACTTTCCCGTTTTACCAGAGCATTTCACCATCGTTTCTATTGGCAACAAAACAACGGACACATTAAAACGACAGAATATTTTTGTCGATATCGAAGCCGCCAGCAATGACACCGAGTCTCTGTTAATGGATCCTGCATTTCAAATGCCGGAAATAAAAGGACAGCGTATATTAATATTTAGAGGACTAGGGGGTAACGCATTGCTGGGCGATACTCTGGTCAGGCGTGGCGCGCAAGTTCGATACATCGAAACCTATCAAAGAAAAATGCCCCCGCACCCGCCTCTAACTGAAGCTCAAATTAAAACGCTCGATGCGATTGCCATCAGCAGCAATGAAGGCCTTAACAACCTGATTACCTTGATGGAAGACCCTTCTTTATTAATAAATATTCCACTCGTTGTACCATCAAAGCGTGCCCACACTCTGGCCAGAGAACACGGGTTTAAAACGATTATTCGTGCAATAAATGCAACAGATGAAGAAACCGTTGCCGCACTCTCTCATTTCTGGTCTACAACGCTGTAACTCTAGCCATACTCTTTACTATAATTATTGCCGTAGATGCGATAATCTATACGCATTAATCAAATGTAAATTAAATCTGGTGAATAAAATGAATCGTCTGTTATATGTATTGCTGATCTCTGCATTAACTATTCTCGGCTTTACTATGTTTCAACATAAAGACCTGGGGTTTATAAGTTTTAGTTTTGCCGATTTTACATTTGAAACTAATCTTATTGTTTTCATCTCAGCCGCTTTATCGACTTTATTTGTCATTCTGCTTTTAAATAAATCATTACAGCTTATAAAAAATACTTTTATTTATTTTGGCGAAAAACGAACAAAGCGACTTGCCGAAAAAGCCCGCTTATCATTATCACAAGGACTAATAGAATACGCAGAAGGACGTTTTGAACAAGCTGAAAAAATATTATTACAGCAGATAAAATATAGCGACAATCGCCTATTATCCTATCTATCAGCAGCGCGTGCGGCACAACAACTTGGCGCACATGAACGACGTGACGATTATTTGCGCAAAGCTCACCTCGAAGCACCGGCTGCTGACGTGGCTATCGGTTTAACCAAAGCAGAGCTACAATTGGCACATAACCAAAATGAACAAGCATTAGCAACGCTTACGCAACTCAACAAGCTTTCAAAAAATCATACTTATGTTCTAACTCTGCTTGCCAACACATACAGACACTTACAAGACTGGGATAATCTAGAAAAAATTCTTTCAGACCTCAAAAAATTCGGTAAATTATCAGCCCCCAGCTTTCTTTCATTTGAGATATCTGTCTGCAACGGTCAGCTGACAAGTCTTTCTAAAAACAGAAACAGTAATGAGCTCATTAAATTCTGGAAGAATACGCCACACCATCTAAAAGCACTACCAGATATTGTTGAGCATTATGCGCGTCAGCTAATTATCTGTGATGCCGCTGGTGAGGCGGAACAAGTACTACGTCTATATCTAAATAAAAACTGGCAAGAAAGCGGCATCATTCTATATTCAGAACTTGATGTCATGATTGATAACAAGCAACTAGAAATGGCTGAAAGATGGTTGAAGGATCACCAGCACAATGCCTGGTTATTGCTTGCTCTAGGTAAAATGTGCATGTCACACTCTTTATGGGGCAAGGCTAGAAATTATCTGGAAGCCAGTATCGCTATTAATCCGATGCCAGAAAATTATTTAAAACTTGCACGGCTGTTAGAAGAGCATATGGTTGAACCCACTGCAGCTCAGGAATATTATCGCCAGGGTTTACATCTACTGGCCGGTGACTATGGCATGGAAATATTAGAAAAAAATGCTAATGATTTTGAACGTGAAACGCCGCAATTAAAAATAGTAAAAATCTAAACAGCCTTTACTTCATCCAGTAATTTAATAATGCCTGGTTTAATGATACGAGCAGTTATGCCGCCGTGTCCTCTAACAGCGTTATAACCACCTTCGCCAAATGTTTCTTCCATTCGTGAGCATGGATGACATAAACCTGTCATCTTCAAAATAGCTGAGCCTATTTTAAATTCACGTTCTTTTAATGCTAATAAATTTATACCGCTAACCACAATGTTTCGTCTTAACTCAGCCGGTCCAATATTTTTTTTATGCAATAAGGATTGAATGGTTTTAATGTGTTCTGCTTGAATTAATGTAACACTCCGCTTCCCGCTACGCCCTGCATAATGATCCCCTTCCAAAAAATTTTCTAAAACTACAATCTGATCAACAACTGTTAATACTTTTCTTTTTTCCGCACGAATACCTATCCATTCAACCCGCCCTTGTTGTGGCAGATTATTCATTAACTGTTTTAAGCTAGGTTTCTCAGACATAACGGGGTGGATAATTAAACTTATTTAACTACTTTAAACCTAAGCGTCGACATTTGGTTTTTGTATGCCCATGGCTTTTAATGCATCACTCGAATACTCAAACGAGTCAGAATATATCTGAGTCTCCGGCAGGCCTTTTTCATAAAATAAATCCATACCGGCTTTCACCATCGGTGGAGGCCCGCTCAAGTAGACATCAAAATCAGAAAGATCGGGGTAATGTCTGATTACACTTTCATGTACCATGCCAGTTTCACCCTGCCAGTTGTCTTCATCGGCTGCTTCAGATAAAACCGCGGTATATTTTAGGTTTGAGTTTTTTTCTAACCATTGCTGGACCATCTCATCCATATACAAATCACTTTTTTCGCGTGCGCCACAAAATAAATGAATAGGCCTGTCTAATTTTATGTAAAAAGCGTGCTCTAACATGCCTTTTAATGGCGCAAAGCCGGTACCGCCACCCATGAGGATTATTGGGCGCTTACTGTCCTCTCGTAAAAAATAGCTGCCAAGAGGCCCTTCGATACGCATTAAGGTCTTTTCTTTTAATCCATCAAAGACAAAATCACCAAAATGGCCATCGGGTACATGGCGTATATGAAGCTCGATGTAAGAGTCATCATGCGGCGCATTAGCAATAGAAAATGCTCGACGTTTACCGTCTTTCAGTAAAAATTCCAGATATTGTCCCGCCATAAACTGTAGTCGTTCATTTTCTGGCAATTTTAACTGCAACCGCATTACATCATGCGATAACAGTCCCATTTTCTCAACTCGGCATGGCAGTGTTTTTATCTCTATATCCGTGCTTTTTACGATTTCTCGAACTTTAATCTGCAGGTCACTAGTCGCGCAAGCCTGACAGAATAGAGTTTTTCCGGCTTCATGCTCTTTTTTCGCCTGCGCCCGCAATGCGTCCGTATCGTAGCTGACTTCTCCATCAAGTACATCTCCGGCACATTTTCCACAGGCGCCATTTCGACAACCGTAGGGTAAACCAACGCCTTGTTTAAGCGCTGCTTCTAATATACTTTCACCTTCTTCGGCGATAAACTCATGCCCGCTTGCTGGCACACTGATTTTAAAACTCATGTAAAATGACTCTGGATAATGTCTAATTTAGCGCAATAACCAGCGCTTCGGGCATTGTCTCTTATTTTTCTCTGAAAAGAAAACAACAATTAATAAGGACTTATATGGCTCGCTTAAAAGTATACAGCACAGGAATCTGCCCCATCTGTGATAAAACCAAATCACTACTAATAAAATGGGGAATTTCATATGAAGAGGTGCGTGTTGATCAGGATCAGGATGGCTTACGCGAATTTTCACAAATCACCAACGGCGCACGTACTGTTCCTCAAATTACCATCGATGATAAATGGATCGGTGGTTTTACTGAATTAACCGAGTTACACATGGAAGACGAGCTCGATCACTTAATGCAACAAGATTAATAAAATTTAGGAATATTATGAACGAATCAAACAATACCACCGTAAAAATGCCTCTCTGGGTTCTGTTGGCTTTTTCCAGCATACAAAAACGTAAACATGCAATCATCCTTATCTGGGCAAGCATCCTCTTTACGCTTTATTGCCTACCGTTAGTTAAATTCACCAATAATGAATTAGTAACCACATTATTTATGATAGATGACTGGAGCTGGCTCGCTATGATGATACCTATCTGCATCTGGTACATTCTTAGTCTTAGATGGATGGATAAAAATGATGCATGGGAAGCAACTTAAATACTAATCTTTTATCTTGTCACAGGATGCGCTGGACTCTAATTATTTTTACGGTGGAGACACTTATTTAGATTGTGATTTAACCAGTATAAAAAGAGGGAATTACCATGCAGGTCTTACTTACAGTTATGCAATAAATTTAAATCACATTATAAGATTTTTAGCACATAAAGGTGTTACTACACGTTTAGGTAGCGACTCTAATATCTACTGTGTTGGCTGGTCTTATCGATGGAAATAAAAGTTTTAAATGAATATTAATTCGACTTCTTAACAAACTTTGTCAATATAACAATACGTTGACCTTCAATTTTTCCTTCTATATGCTCAGGATTATCATCTACTAAAGAGATTCCGCGTACAGCTGTTCCACGCTTCGCAGTAAAGTTTGCACCTTTAACGCTCAAGTCTTTAATTAATGTCACGCTATCACCTGCTACGAGTACGGCACCATTGCTGTCCAGATGCTTTACCTCTCTCTCTGAATTCTGATCTTCACCTGTTGCCTTCGCCCAGGCTAAAGTCTCATCATCAAGATATAACATTTCTAATAAATCTTGTGGCCAACCTTCATCCTTCAAACGCGTAAGCATACGCCAGGCTAATATTTGTACCGCTGGCGTCTGGCTCCACATACTGTCATTTAAACAACGCCAGTGATTAACATCCATTATTTCGGGGTTTTCAATTTGATTTCTACAGTTGCCACATAACAAAACACTGTCATCCACTGTAGCTTTAGATTCTGGTGGCACTTCATATACTGTTAGTTTGTCTGCTGCACTACAAAGTTCACATTTTGAATCACTGCGCACATTTAAAGATTCTTCAACTGACATGTATTTACTCTTAACTTTCTATATCTAAAATTTAAATATATTTATTATTTAAATTCCCAGCTCATTCCAGATTTCATCGATACGAGTTTTTATTTCTTCGTCCATCTTTATCGGTACGCCCCATTCTCTATCGGTTTCACCCGGCAACTTATTGGTTGCGTCAATACCAACTTTAGAACCTAAACCAGAAACTGGTGATGCAAAATCTAAATAATCAATAGGTGTGTTTTCTACCATCGTAAAATCACGTGCAGGATCAACGCGGGTACTCATTGCCCAGATAACATCTTGCCAGTCCCGAGTATTAACGTCATCATCCACAACGATAACAAATTTGGTATACATGAATTGTCGCAAGTATGACCAGACCCCCATCATTACGCGTTTAGCGTGTCCTGGATATTGTTTTTTCATACTGACAACCGCTACGCGATAGGAGCATCCTTCAGGCGGCAGATAAAAATCAATTATTTCAGGAAACTGTTTCTGTAATATTGGTATAAAAACTTCGTTTAACGCAACGCCTAATATCGCCGGTTCATCCGGAGGTCTTCCTGTATAAGTACTGTGATAAATAGGATCTTTACGATGTGTGATGCGCTCGATAGTAAAAACCGGAAACATCTCTGTTTCATTGTAATACCCGGTGTGATCACCATAAGGTCCTTCTTCAGCTACTTCGTCAGGGTAAATGTAACCTTCCAAAATATATTCAGCTGATGCCGGTACCTGTAACTCTTCCAGACCTTCTAAAGCACATTTTACAACTTCAGTTTTACTGCCGCGTAATAAACCAGCAAAACCATACTCAGATAAAGAATCGGGGACTGGAGTAACAGCTGCCAATATTGTTGCCGGGTCTGCACCTAAAGCAACGGCTATTGGAAACGGTTTACCGGGGTGATGTTCTTGCCATTCTTTAAAATCTAACGCACCACCACGTTGCGCCAACCAACGCATAATGACTTTATTTTTAGCGATAACCTGCTGTCGATAAATACCTAAATTCTGGCGTTCTTTTTCAGGGCCTTTTGTTACTACTAATCCCCAGGTAATTAACGGCGCAACATCTCCTGGCCAACATGTTTGTATCGGAATATTATTGAGATCAACTTGTTCTTTTTCAAATACGATTTGTTGGCATGGCGCTTTCTTAATTTCTTTAGGCGCCATGTTTAATACCTGTTTAAAAATAGGCATTTTTTCCCAGGCATCTTTTAAACCTTTGGGCGGATCAGGTTCTTTTAAAAAAGCGAGTAACTTTCCAACTTCACGAAGTGCTTCAATAGAATCTTCACCCATGCCCATCGCTACGCGTTCAGTTGTTCCAAAAAGATTAGCTAAAATAGGAACTGAAGAATTTTTTACATTTTCGAATAATAACGCGGGACCTTGCTGTCTTAAGGTGCGGTCACATATTTCAGTAATTTCAAGATAGGGATCAACCTCAACGCTAATACGTTTTAACAGGTTTTTCTTTTCCAACTGTTCAATAAAATCGCGAAGATCGTTATATTTCATTTTAGTGTTAGTTTATCTACATGGATGCAGGAACAACTTTTTGCATGAAGAGAATATGTTAAAAAATGAGTTTTTAAAACAATAAAGTTTTTAGGTATCAATATTCGTTGCTGCCAACGCATTTGCTTCAATAAATTCTCGGCGTGGCTCAACCTGGTCTCCCATCAGCATGGTAAACACTTCATCTGCTGCAACAGCATCTTCAATACAAACCTGTAACATGCGACGTGTTTCAGGGTTCATCGTGGTATCCCATAACTGATCTGGGTTCATTTCACCCAGACCTTTATAACGCTGGATATTCTGACCTTTTCTGGCTTCGCTAAATAACCAGTCCATAATCTGATCAAAATTACTGACCAGACATTGTATTTCACCACGTTCAATATAGGCTTCTTCTGACAACAGTGAATCAAGTTTACTGCCTAAAGAAGCCAGTTGCTGATAGTCAGTGGAATTAAAGAAGCTGCTATTTAAAACATATTCGTGGTCTAAACCATGCATTTGTTTAGTAACAGTCAGTTGTAAATTACTCTCATCATCTGTGCTTATGGATGCAGAATAATTAATACCCGATAATTTATATTTTTCTAATAAATTCAGTAGCTTATCAGAATAGCGCTGCAGCTGTTCGTTATTATTGAACTCTTTGTTTTCTATCTCTTGAATATTAATAAGCTGCTCTAAAATATTATTATCAACACGACGAGAAAGTCGCTTAATAATATTTTTAGCCAACAAATAATTACGTGCAATATCTTCTAGCGCCGTATCAGAGATCGCCGGTGAATTATTATCAACAAATAATTTTGCACCGTTCAACGCTTGCTGTAGAAGATAAGCATTTAATTCATCATCATCTTTTACGTAACGTTCTTGTTTACCTTTTTTAACTTTATACAGTGGAGGCTGCGCGATATAAATATGACCGCGTTCAACCAGCTCCTTCATCTGACGGTAAAAAAAAGTCAGTAATAAGGTGCGAATATGCGAGCCATCGACATCCGCATCAGTCATGATAATGATACGGTGATAACGTAATTTATCAGGATTATATTCCTCTTTACCAATACCGCAGCCTAAAGCAGTAATTAAGGTGCCCACTTCTGCAGATTGGAGCATCTTGTCGAAGCGTGCCTTTTCTACATTTAATATTTTACCTTTAAGTGGCAGTATTGCCTGTGTCTTACGGTCACGTCCCTGCTTTGCAGAGCCGCCCGCTGAGTCCCCTTCCACCAGATATATTTCACACAGAGCAGGATCTTTTTCCTGACAATCAGCCAACTTTCCTGGTAGACCAGCAATATCCAATGCACCTTTACGACGAGTCATCTCACGGGCTTTTCTCGCTGCTTCCCTGGCTCGTGCTGCATCGATAATTTTTTGGGTGATAGCTCGGGCATCACCAGGGTTTTCTAACAAAAATTCCTGTAACTTTTCTGAGACCAACGATTCAACAATACCTTTTACTTCTGAAGAAACCAGCTTATCTTTAGTTTGAGATGAAAATTTTGGATCAGGTACTTTTACAGAGACCACTGCGGTAAGGCCTTCACGGGCATCATCACCGGCCAACGAAACTTTAGCCTTTTTAGCCGCACTGGACTGATCTACATAGTTATTTAAACTGCGGGTTAATGCACCGCGAAAACCGGCGATATGAGAACCACCATCTCTCTGTGGAATATTATTAGTAAACGGGTAGATATTCTCCTGATATGAATCATTCCATTGCATGGCAACTTCAACCGTTACTCCATCTTTCTCTTCAATAAAATATAATACTGAATCATGTAATGGTGTTTTGTTTTTATTCAGGTGTTTAACGAAAGACCTGATGCCGCCTTCGTATTCAAAAACATCTTCTTTATCTGTGCGCTCATCTGAAAGTACGATTCGTACACCAGAGTTAAGAAAAGATAACTCACGTAGGCGTTTACTTAAAATATCGTAATGAAACTCAATATTATTAAAAATAGTATCACTTGCCCAAAAACGCAATGATGTGCCGGTTTTTTCCGTATCACCTGTTACCTCTAATGGCGAAACAGGATCACCCATACCGTATTCTTGTTTATGAATTTTTCCATTTCGATAGATGGTAAGTTCTAGCTTCTTAGATAAAGCATTTACTACTGAAACACCAACGCCGTGCAAACCGCCAGATACTTTATAAGAGTTATCATCAAACTTACCACCAGCATGTAGTACTGTCAGAATAACTTCAGCAGCCGAAACACCCTCTTCCTCATGGATATCAGTTGGTATGCCACGGCCATTATCAGAAACTGTAATTGATGCATCAGAATGGATTTTTACAGTAATTTCACTACAGTGGCCTGCTAATGCTTCATCGATAGAGTTATCGACAACTTCGAACACCATGTGGTGCAAACCGGTACCATCATCGGTATCACCAATGTACATACCAGGGCGCTTTCTAACCGCCTCTAGGCCCTTTAAAACCTTAATACTTGAAGAATCGTAGGTATCCGTTGTACTCATGTTTTTAACCGCTTATTTGAACTACCGCATTATATCAGGTCTTTCAACCTGATAAGCAAAACTACACTAATAATCCAGCAATAATTTACCTGCCTCGATAAATTACTCAAGTTCAGTTAATTCACCATGTTCCACGTGGAACACTTTTTTATTGTGCCAGGATGATAAGTCTATTTGATGTTTTTCAATTGCTGTTAAAAATAATTGAATATTCATTTTTGAAAGCACTGATAATATTTTATTGCGGTGTGTTGAATCTAGTTCAGCAGCCAGATCGTCGTATAACAAGACACAAGATTTATTGCTGGCTTCAGTAAACTGCATAGCTTGAGAGAGACGCATCAATGCAACCAGAGTTTTTTGCTGACCTCTGGATATACATGTTTGAGCAGATTGACCATTAACTTTAATGGTAATTTCAGCTCTATGCGGTCCGTAATAGGTGTAACCTTTCAGCCGTTCTTTTTGTATATTTTCCTCAAGTAAATCACCTAAGTCTTTATCTGCAGGCCAGCCACGTCTATATTCAATTGAAACTATGTCATTTTCAAAGAATTGATTAGTTAACAAAGTTAGATAAACAGAGAGCTTAGTAAAGTATTGTTCACGTAGCTGATCAATATAATGCGCTGTATTATTTATTTCTTTATTCCATAGCTGACAGATATCAACCTTTTGTTTAGATTTCAAAGCGGCATTACGCTGCATTAATGCTTTTTTAAAGCGTTGCCAGGCTTGAAAAAAACCATGTTCCACGTGGAACACTCCCCAATCAAGAAACTGACGTCTTTGAGAAGGACTTCCAGTAATTAATTTATAACTATCAGGATGAATAGCTAATACTGGAAATTGAGCAGCGATATCAGACACGCGTTTTACTGGTTGTTTATTAACTCGAATTTCAGATTTATTACGGCTACGACGTATACCGAAGGGAATTTGTAAATTATCAAATGTTTCAATATTAGCGACAAGCTGTAAATATGGGCTTTGTCTTAATATCAGATCAGATATATGTTGTGTACGAAATGAACGGACATGACTGAGATAATAGATTGCTTCAAGTAAACTGGTTTTACCTGAGGCATTATCACCTAGAATCAAATTAACACCTGAAACAGGGGTTAATTGAGTATCTTGAAGATTTCTAAAATTTTTTATTTGAAGTTGCGCTAATCTCATGACAAAGTCGCAGTCTCAAAAAAGATAAAAAACTATAAACGCATCGGCATAATGACGTATTTACAATCAGTCTGGTCAGGATAGGTCAATAAAAAACTGCTATTAGAATCACGTAATGATGCTTGCACCATATCAGAGTTAGTAACGTTAAGTACATCCAACATGTAGTTAACATTAAAACCTATTTCAATATCATCACCTGCATAGACGACTTCCTGTTCAACATCAGCCTCTTCCTGGTCTGGATTTTGTGCTTGAAGTTTTATTAGATTATTTTCTAAAATTAAACGAATGCCGCGATATTTTTCATTTGATAAAATAGATGCTCTAATCAATGCTTGGCGTAATTGGTCTCTATCAGCAGTGATTATATTGCCACCTTCTTCTGGCATAACTCTATTGTAATCAGGAAAACGACCATCAATTAATTTTGAAGTAAACCTGATTTCATTGAATTCAGCCTGCAAATGATTGCTGCCAAGAATAATTTTTACGGTTTCATCTGTGTCATTGAGTAGACGGATAAGCTCTAATACGCCTTTACGTGGCAGTATAACTTGCTTGATATCTGGAATATCGGCATTGGTTTCTTTTTCACAATAAGCTAATCGATGTCCGTCAGTTGCTACTGCTCGTAAATTGTTGGCACTGACCTCTAACATTAATCCGTTTAAATAGTAGCGAACATCCTGTTGTGCCATTGCAAAGGCTGTTTTATCAATTAAATCATGTAGTGTATGTTGCGTGATCTCAAATTCATAAACACTGTTTATTTCATCTAAAGCAGGAAAATCATTCGCCGGTAAAGTAGCTAGTGTAAAACGGCTTCTACCTGATTGGACTAGAGCTTTATTATCTTTTACAGAAAAGTTAATTATTGCTTCATTAGGTAGTGATTTACATATATCAAGAAGTTTACGTGCAGGTACTGTTATTTCTCCTATTTCATCAACAACCATTGATATTTGACTGACTAATTCAATTTCTAAATCAGTCGCAGTCAAAGTTAAAGTATTATCTGTTGCTCTTAATAAAACATTAGATAATGCTGGCATGGTTTGCCGTTTTTCTACTGCACCTATTATTTGTTGAAGAGGATTGAGTAATGTTTCCTTTTCGATTTGAAGTTTCATGCCATGCCCTATATATATTTATTATCTTTTATATATCTATATTATTGTTATTATTAGTATCACTTTTTTATGTGGATAAGTCTAATAAAGTTTTACTTATCAAGTAGTTAACGCGTTAAAATAAAACGGTAAAAGTCTTAGTATCATCTATTTTATCTGTAGACGAATTGTGGATAAGTTTTTTAGTTATTATTGTTTACAGTTTGTACATTATAATTTAACAAGTTATACACAGCTTTTTCTTTATTTTTAGTTGCTCAAAATTCGAATCATATTTTTATAATCTTCATAGATTTTGTTATCAGATTCTCTTAATTCTGCAATTTTTTTACAGCCGTGTATTACTGTTGTATGGTCTCTGCCGCCAAATGCAGCGCCTATTTCAGGCAGGCTATGATTTGTTAATTCTTTAGATAGCGCCATTGCCAGTTGTCTTGGACGAGTTATAGAGCGGCTACGACGATTAGAATGTAAATCTGAAGTACGTATTTTGTAATATTCAGCGACTGTTTTTTGAATATTATCTATGGTAATAGTGCGTTCTTGTATGGCAATTAAATCACGTAATGCTTCTTTGGCAAACTCGAGGGTAATCGGTGAAGCAGTAAAGTTTGCGGTCGCTAATACTCGTCTGAAAGCACCTTCTAGCTCACGAATATTGGAACGAATTCTTTTTGCAATGAAGAAAGCTACTTCACTGGGTAAATCAATACCGGCTTCTTCAGCTTTCTTTTGCAGAATGGCTACCCTTGTTTCCAGTTCAGGGGGATCTATACAGACCGGTAATCCCCAGCCAAAACGTGATTTTAATCGCTCTTCCAGGCCTTCCACTTCTTTTGGGTAGCGGTCACAGGTTAAAATAATCTGACTGCCACCTTCCAATAAAGCATTGAAAGTGTGAAAAAATTCTTCTTGTGAGCGTTCCTTGCCGGCAAAAAACTGAATATCATCGACTAAAATAGCATCCAGAGAGCGGTAGTGCTGTTTAAAAGCATCAATAGCGTTGTGTTGTAATGCTTTTACCATGTGGCTAACAAAACGCTCAGAATGGATGTAGGTTATGCGAGCTCCCGGATTTTTTTGTAGCATCATATTACCCACAGCATGCATCAGATGGGTTTTACCTAAACCGACACCACCATAAAAAAACAAAGGGTTATATGATGAACCAGGGTTTTCAGACACCTGGATAGAGGCCGCTTTTGCTAATTGATTAGATTTACCTTCAACAAAGTTATCAAAGGTAAAAAGCGGATTAATGTTGTGTTCTACAAAAGATTGTTCAGCCTGAACTTTATTATTGCTTAAAAAAGCTTCTGTTCTTGGTCGTTCTAGAGGGGCAGCATTCTTAACAGGTGTTTTGTTTTGACTGCCAATTTCGATATTTAATTGAACAGATTGTTCAGCATCAATATCAAGTAAAATAGATTGAATTTTCTCATGAAAATTCTTTTTTACCCAGTCTTGAACAAAGCGATTAGGCGCTAAAAGTTTTATTTGATTGTTTTCTTCGATCACCTGAAGAGGTCTGATCCAGGTATTAAGTTGTTGATCTGTAAGCTCTAGTTCTAATCGTTGTAAGCAATTGGACCACATCGTTTTGCTCACTCAGATTAACCTCTCACATAGCTGATGAATCACTACAATACGGTGAATGATTCGAATTTATTGGGGGATTGATTCTATACTGGATGCCCATACTTATCCACAAGCGAACGGTAATATAGTCCTTATAATTTAGGCAAAGCGCGCTAAATGTTTAAAAACAACCAATTAAAATAACTGTAGAAAAGGGGATAAATAGTTTTGACTAAAGTGTTGATTATACGTAAAATGCCCGGCTCGCTTAAACATTGATATTATTAGGTTTTATAGTCATGAAAAGAACATTTCAACCAAGCTGTCTAAAACGTGCCAGATCTCATGGTTTTCGTGCGCGTAGTCGTACTGTTGGCGGTCGTAAAGTATTAAAGGCCCGCCGTGCAAAAGGTCGTCATAGCTTAACCGTATAGCCTAATCTTTCATTATTAGTGCTTTTTTAAAGAGTTCTGATGTTTAGTTTTTAGGATAAGTTTAGGGCCAGCTGTAAAAAATTTCTGGCTCAGTTTAAATCCTAGAATTTTACATTAGCTCTGGTGCATGTAATGCAACTGCCTAAACATGCCAAGTTGTTAAAAGCCGCAGACTATAATCGCGTTTTTGACAAACCTGCCCGCTCCTCGGATCGGTATTTTACCGTTCTAGCTCGACCAAACAATATGCAAAATTCACGTTTGGGTATGGCGTTCTCAAAGAAAAAAGTAAAGCTTGCTGTCGCGCGAAATCGATTAAAAAGAATTTCACGTGAAAGCTTTAGACTTACACAGTTATCAGAAGAGAAAATTAATGCTGATTATATTGTGTTAGCTGGTGGGCAATGTGCAGTAGCGACCAATCAGCAGTTATTTCATTCATTGGAAAAACACTGGCAACAACTAAATATAAAATGCGAAGAATTATAATTTTTATTATTCGTGGCTATCAGTATTTAATTAGTCCCTTTATGGCGCCTAGCTGTCGCTATACACCAAGCTGTTCAAATTATGCTATCGAAGCATTCCAGCGGTTCGGTTTTTTTCGTGGTTTTATATTGGCAACACGCCGTATTATCACATGTCATCCATGGGGGCAGTGTGGTCATGATCCTGTACCAACCTCTTTTACATTAAAAAGAACAATTAAATAATAATTATTTTGGAACAAAAGCATAATGGGTAATCATCGCGTACTTTTATATTTCACACTGTTTTTCATTATCTATATGATATGGGCGCAGTGGCAAATAGAATATGGTCCAAAACCTGTGCCTGTCGCTGAACAAACGCAGCAAAGCAACGGTGGCTTATTAAGCAGCGAAGATATTCCGCTGGCGGTTACTAGTGAAAATGGCAAACAGTCAATTTCCCCAGTTATTGATGATGTTGCTGTTAGTGAAAAAATTACAGTAATTACAGACATTCTGGAAATAGAAATTGATACCAAAGGCGGTGATGTAAGTCGAGTTGTATTACGTGACTATTCTGTAACTGCTGAAGCACCAGAAGAAAAACTTGTTTTACTTACAGATGCAAAAGTTAACTACCAGGTGGCTCAATCAGGCCTTGTATCAGTAAATAAAGGAGCGGCGCCTTCACATAATGCTATTTATAAAAGTGAGAGAAGCGAATACCGCTTAGCAGAAGGCACAGACATCATCGAAGTCCCTCTCTATTGGGAAAATAATGACGGCGTAAAAGTCAAAAAAGTTTTAACGTTTAAACGTGACGATTATGTGATCGATGTAAATTATTACATTACAGCAGGCGAGCAGAATTGGAGCGGCAGTGATTACATGCAGATAACGCGTTCGCGTCCAGTAGAAGCAAATAGTAATGCCTTTATTCGAACCTATACTGGTGGCGTTGTATATAATGAAGAAATCAAATATGAAAAATATGATTTTGATGATATCGCCGATGAAAATTTAAACTATCAATTAAATGATGGTTGGTTTGCCATGATTCAGCACTACTTTTTAGCTGCCTGGATACCTGAATCTGGAAAAGATAATTTATATTTCAGCCGCTATAATCGAAATATTGATCATTATACGGTTGGCGCGCGTACATCAGCAATATCAATTGATGCGGGTCAAGAGGGTGAGATTACTTCGCGTTTAGTTGTTGGTCCTAAATTACAATATAGACTTGAAGAAACAGAACCAGGTTTAGACTTAACCGTTGACTATGGCATTCTCACCATATTTGCTAAACCATTATTTTGGTTGTTAAACGCGTTTAATGATATTTTTGATAACTGGGGCTGGGCAATTATATTTTTGACGATAACAGTTAAAGCTATTTTCTATAAGTTATCAGAGATGAGCTACAAATCGATGGCAAAAATGCGCAAAGTTGCTCCGCGCATTAAAAAGATGAAGGAACAATTTGGTGATGATCGTCAGGCGATGAGCAAGGCGATGATGGAGATGTATAAACGGGAAAAAATTAACCCGATGGGTGGTTGTTTTCCTATCCTTGTACAGATGCCGGTATTTATATCTCTGTACTGGGTACTGCTCGAAAGTGTCGAGATGCGTCACGCACCATTTATTCTTTGGTTAACGAACCTTACAGAAAAAGACCCATATTTTGTATTGCCTGTATTAATGGGTATCTCAATGTTTATCCAGCAGAAATTGAACCCTGCACCGATAGATCCTATTCAGCAAAAAGTATTTCAGATACTGCCTTTTGCTTTTACCATCATGTTTGCCTTCTTCCCATCGGGTCTAGTGCTCTACTGGGTAGTTAATAATATACTGTCGATAGCGCAGCAATACGTTATAACCAAGCGCATAGAGAATAGTTAAAGTAGATTAACTTATAGAAAATGAATAACGATACCATCGCTGCCATTGCCACTCCTTCTGGTCAGGGTGGCGTTGGTATTATTCGTATCTCTGGCCCACAATCTGCGGGTATCGCTGAAAAAATTTCAGGTCTGTGCCCTGCTCCTCGTTTTGCTCATTACGGAGCATTTATCGATACAAATAAAGATATTATTGATAGTGGCTTAACGCTCTATTTTAAAAAACCATTTTCATTTACAGGCGAAGATGTTGTCGAGTTACATGCGCACGGCGGCCCTGTTGTATTAGATATATTACTAAAAGAAATTTTACAGTACGATGTTCGCCCTGCACGCGCTGGTGAGTTTAGCGAGCGCGCATTCTTAAATGATAAGATAGATCTTACACAAGCTGAAGCGATAGCTGATTTAATAGCCGCGGACAGTGAACAGGCTGCGCGTGCAGCAACGCGTTCTTTACAGGGCGAGTTTTCAAATGTTATTCATCAGTTAGTCGAAGAATTAACACAGTTACGTATTTATGTGGAGTCGGCTCTGGACTTCCCGGAAGAAGAGATCGATTTTCTTGCCGACGATGCTATTGCTAGTAAGCTCTACTCTGTACGAGAAAAACTATCTACGGTAAAAAAATCAGCTCAGCAAGGCCGCCTGTTAAAAGAAGGTATGACAGTAGTTATTGCAGGGAAACCAAATGCGGGTAAATCTAGCTTGCTAAATCAGTTGGCAGGACAGGAGTCAGCAATTGTTACAGAGATAGCCGGAACAACGCGAGATATATTGCGAGAGCATATACAGATAGATGGCCTACCCTTGCACATAATAGATACAGCCGGTTTGCGCGATAGCGATGATGTCATTGAGCAGGAAGGTGTTAAACGTGCAAAAAAGATGATCGAAAAAGCGGATCGTGTATTGTTTGTTGTCGATATTAATGATGATAGAGCTGATAGTGAAAAAGTTTTATTAGAGTGTGTGCCCAAAGATATAGGGGTTACCACTATCTATAATAAAATAGATAAAAAAGAACAGAGTGCGAAAATTGCTGAAGATGGAAATGCTATCTATCTTTCAGCCAAGAGCGGATCCGGTATAGATTTGCTTCGCCAACATTTAAAAAGCTGTATGGGATATAAACAAAAAAATGAAGGACAGTTTATTGCGCGCCGCCGCCACTTAGATGCCATTGATGTCGCCGAACAAAACCTGCATACGGCAGATATTAATTTACATGAGTTAAAAGCAGGTGAATTATTAGCTGAAGAATTAAAATTTGCCCAGCAAGCTTTATCTTCAATTACGGGTGAATTTAGCAGTGATGATCTGTTAGGCCGTATATTTACGGATTTTTGTATCGGTAAATAATTTGTTGGTAAAAGTATGATTATCAGCTGTTATAGCTGGGACACAAAATTCTCTAATACAGACCAGAATACCATCGTGTGACTGATTTCAGAGTGGCCCTCATTATCAAACCAGTGTTTCATTTTGGGTTTATTCGCTTTTTCAAATAATTCCTCACCATGCCAGAATGCTATAACCGGATCATCCCGGCTATGAGTAATGAAAAAAGGTGTATTGATATGGTCAATCTTGTCGATACTGGCAAACTTATCAAAAGGAACCAATGAGTAGGTAGTTTTAACTCTAAACGCAGTTGTAAAAGGGCTTTCAACGATTAAAGCCGCCACAGGGTTATTAAAGGCCAGATCAGTGGCGATAGCCGCGCCCAGTGAGTGACCATATGAAATAATATGCTTGGGCTTAAATTTTCGCTCTTTTACAAGGTAGTTATATACGGCCTGTACATCGTTATAAACTTGCTGTTCAGAGGCTCTCCCCTCACTTAAGCCATATCCGCTGTAGTCATAAATTATTATAGAGTAACCATGTTTATAAAAGTTATTCTTCAAATGTGTTAATTGACCAATATCAATAGCATTACCGTGACTATATAGAACGGTGTAGTTGGCGTTAGGGTTAATTAATAAATTCGCAACGACAGTTTGCGTACTGCCCAGTTGGTTACTATTATCAGAAGTGATATAAATCAGATTATCGGCGGGGGAGTAACTAGTGGCGGGTGGTAAAAATATGAGATCGTCACTATATAATAGCCCTACCCCGATTAAGAACAAATAAATGGGCGAGAGAATAAAAATAAGCTTTAAAAACAGCTTTTTAATAAAAAGAAATGTACGATTGGCTACCATTAGATAATAATTATAGTGATGGTTTACCCTCTTTAGACGTTTTAAAACAACATAAGTTAAATAATAATGACAGATTCAACAAAAAACGCGGCTATCTTGCTAATTCATTGTCCGGATAAGCCCGGCATTGTCGTTGCGATTACAGACTTTATACATAATAACAGTGGTAATATTTTGTATTTGGATCAGCACGTAGACAGTGAGCGTGGCGTATTCTTTATGCGCATAGAATGGGATTTAGAGAATTTTGCTATTAAGCGTGAAAAAATAGCGGAATATTTCGAAACATTGGTTGGTTCGCGTTATGAGATGACCTCGCAGTTACACTTTTCTGAGACTAAGTTGCGCATGGCGTTATTCGTTTCGAAAATGTCGCATTGTTTTTATGATTTATTGGCGCGTTACGAGTGTGGTGAATTAAATGTTGAAATACCAATTATCATCAGCAACCATACAGACCTACAGCACGCAGCAGAACGCCTGGGCATAGAATTTCACTGCATATCAATTACCAAAGAGAATAAAAAACAGCAGGAAGAAAAACAAAAGGTATTATTACAGCAGCATAAAATCGATTTTGTTGTACTGGCTCGTTACATGCAGGTTTTAAGTGATGATTTTGTAAGAGACTATCCGCAAAAGATTATTAATATACACCATTCGTTCCTGCCAGCTTTTCCTGGTGGCCGTCCTTATCACAGTGCTTATGAAAGAGGCGTTAAGATTATCGGTGCAACCAGCCATTATGTAACGGCTGAACTAGACGCTGGTCCAATCATCGAGCAGGATGTTGTTCATGTCAGCCATAAAGATTCTGTAGAAGATATGGTGAGAATAGGAAGAGACCTAGAAAAAATAGTACTCGCACGTGCGGTTAGGCATCATGTGCACCACGACCTGCTGGTCTACGAAAATCGCACAGTGGTGTTTGAATAATTGATATTAAGATGTGTAGTATTTATGAATAATACTATGGCAAAAATTTATTATAGGAGTGGAATAATATGACCGATAACTTAAACCAGAAATACGATCATCATAAAAAAATGGCATGGGTTATCTATGCTATAGCCGCAATAGTTCTTGCTGCTGTACTGGTATTGTTTGTTGCTGGAGACAATGAAGAAAGATTTTTCTACGGGTTAATGACTATAGCAGCAGCTTATGTTTTGAGACCCAACGAAAAAATTATGGATAGGAAAATATTAAAGTATACGGGTGTTTCTAAACCTTCTAAGGAAGACTGAATATCTATGCCTAAAAATTGTTCAAGCGTACACCGTGGCGCTATAACTCGAGCATTAAACACTTAAGGCCAAATAAAACCTATAACGTAAGTCTTATTGTTGAACGGTTCTTCTGATTAAGCCTATAAATACCAGTCCTAAACTTAGCAGGGCCAGAATATTTGGCTCCGGCACATATTCAACATCGTGAGAATACGGGGCGAAACTATTTACTTGAATATCATCTATTGATGAGGTCATAAGGTCCCACTCACCGCCTGCAACGGTAAATAAATCAAAATGCAGACCGTCAACATCACCAAATAATTCGATGTCACTTATAGAAAACATCTGTGTATAACCTTTGCCAGTACCTGTCTCACCAGGCTGTACGTCATCTATATCACCAACGATTCCATCAAATTGAAATTCGTAAACTTCATAGTAGGTGTCATAAATATTGTGAGGGGCAAGGCTGTTAGTGTCTTCCAGAGGTGGGTTGCCGTAGCCAGAAGTAAAATATGTCGCGCCATCAATAGTGATATTGAACGCGTCAGATGTAGTATCAGGAGAAGGAACGGCTGCTACAACGAGGTAAGCAAATAAACTGTCAGAATCCCAGGCATAAGAGCCATTACCACCGTCTTCTGAAGTAGCATTGGCATATGCGTATAGGTCAAAGTTCGGGGATGAGACGTCCCAGGTTTCAGTGGCGTTGTTATAGTACCAGTCATCAGAACCATCGCCAGCAAGTTGCAACGACGGTATTGCCAGAACAGCAGAACTGAATGTGGCAAGTAATGTTAGTAATAAAGCATTTAAGGTTTTCACTTCTATATCTCCAGAGACAATATTCTATATATATAAGATAGCAACATTCGTGCCATAGAGATTGTAATTTATGAGTTATTTACGGAGATAAATAAACTATTGATTTTACACGACATATGCGTGTTGCTGCTGTGCTCGTGTTTAAAGCATCTTTTACGTTTTATTCAAAACTGTAAATTTTTTTGACAAAAAATGTAAGTTTTTATGCAAATTGCCATGATAAGGGGGCTTTAGGTGTAAATATAATTTACAATAAACTGCAGAATATGGTTATTAATTGTTCATCCAATAATCGATATGTATTAAGTCGTTGTTTAAATTAAGGTTTTAATTTTCGAGAGTTGTTGGTTTTTTTAAAGTAGACTTAAATCTGAGATACAATTTGGTTAACAAGTGACCAGAAGGGTTCATGCTTTCCCTCGCCCTCTTTAGGTCTACTAAACTAATGCCGAAGTGATGTACCTATGTAATTGTTTAAATGGTCTGGTAATAAAGATTCTGTGGATGATTTGCCTGGGCAAAGAAAAACCAACGCTCAGCAATTAAACCAACATATTGAACGACGAACGCCAGAGCAAATAATATAAACATATTGTTTGCTAAACCACCGGAAAGTAGAGCGACTGGCACAGCAAAGACCAGCACTAAAAATATCCATTTAATGCTTTTGAAAAAAGCAGGCTTTGCGCCGTGGAAGTACTCACGGGTATTGAATGAACCGCCCATAGAGCCCTGTGCTTTTTGTTGTATCTTGGTGTGTCGGATACCAATAGCCGAACTCAGGTTTGATTTGTATTTGATGTTGTTATTTCTTATCAGTGATGCGCATCGGGTTATAAAAGCAGTAACCGTTAGTACGATGGCCCAGCCGCCGTAAAAATTAATTAAGTCTGAATTAACATAAGCGGCAAAAGCCGTGCTCAACGCAAAACCTGAAGCCATTCCTAATAAAGTGTAATTGACGACGGTTAAGGGTGTTGCCCATTCCTGCAAAAATTTAATGCAAGCATAGATCATCGCGGTACAGATAAATAAAGAAAAAGCTAATACGGTATTTATTGCACCGACTAATAAAGACAAATCGACAATGAAATCTTCACTCAGTGAAAACAGTACCGGGTTCCAACCGTTTATGTGAATCATGGCATAGATAAAAGTCATGCCCATGAAAGATGGCAACACAATAACTTCCCGCGATAACCAGGAGGTTTTCCATTTAGCAGCAGAACGCCAGGCGCGTTCAGGATGGCCGAGATGGAAAAAAGAAGCGATTAATCCGGTAACTAAAAATACTAGCGCTAACAAACTGCCGTAACCATAAAAACCGGGAGAATCCTGCACCGGTAAAACTTTTATAACGGAATACAGCTGGCCGGTGTACAGGGCTAAAAATAAACCCTGACCAACACCGATTAATGTGGTTAAAAAAATTACTGAAAAAGCAGGATGCATATATGTTATCTCTATTTAATTCTAGCGCTTAGTTCTTTGGCTCGACAGTCAACAACTTACCAGCTCATGATATCGTCAAGTGTCTGTTCGTCTTCGCCCGGTCCCGGTAACTGACGTTCTTTATTAAGCGGGTTGTCGACACGGGTAAGCTCATCATGATGGATGGTAATATTTGTTTTACGACGTGGCAGATAATGGTTGGCGGGTTTAGTGCCCCACTCCGGCATCAACTGGTAGCCGCCATTGTCACGAATCTGTTCTGAAACAATTGACTCTGGATCATTTACATCACCAAATAAGCGCGCACTTGTTGGACAGGCTAAAACACATGCCGGTTTGCGCTCTGCTTCAGGTAAGGTTTCATCGTAGATGCGATCAACACATAAGGTGCATTTTTTCATTACCTTCTGATTTTCATCAATCTCGCGCGCACCGTAAGGGCATGCCCACGAGCAATATTTACAACCAATACATTTATCGTAATCAACTAAAACAATACCGTCTTCTTCACGTTTGTAACTGGCCCCCGTTGGGCAGACAGGAACACAAGGCGGCTCTTCACAATGTAAACAGCTTTTTGGAAAGTGAACGGTTTGTGTGTTGGGGTATTCGCCAACCTCGAATGTCTGTACGCGGTTAAAAAATGTTCCGGTTGGATCTTTATCATACGGATTGTAGTCAGACATGAAACCTGCGGTGCCTGAAGTATTCCACTCCTTGCAGCTGGTAACACAGGCGTGACAACCAACGCATACGTTTAAATCGATAACTAAAGCGAGTTGCTTCATAATTTTTCTTATGCCTTACTTATTGGTACGTGTGCCGGCAAAATATTTTAACCAGCGGCCATTCATAAATTTATTGCGAGCAGACGTGCCCGGTGTTTTTGCGCCCATCTTAAACTGTGGGAAAGTTTCTTCGGGCTCGCCCTCTTCTGCAGGATAAATTTTTACCCGCACATCGTACCAACCGGCTTGTCCGGTAATAGGGTCAGAGTTAGATAAGTGGTCACCTGCATCACTGGCGGGTAATTCTTCACTAATCAAATGATTCAATAAGAAACCTTTCTGTGATTCGTTGGCGTTTTTCTTTAGGCCCCAGGTGCCGCGTGCTTTACCGATTGCGTTCCAGGTCCAGACGGTTCCTGGTTCAACCGCTTCAGAATGACGACACATGCAACGTACTTTGCCGTGCATAGATTCTACCCACATCCATTGACCATCAGCGATACCGGCGGCTTCAGCAGTTTTGGTATTTACGTTTAAATAGTTATGAGTATGAATCTGACGTAACCAGGCATTTTGTGAATCCCAGGAATGGTACATAGCCATTGGACGTTGGGTGATTGCGTTTAACGGGAACTGACGTAGATCGGTTTGCTGTGCTTCCAATGTGTCGGAATAAAACGGCAGTGGATCAAAATGTGTATTGATACGATCGCGAAGGTGATCAGGTGGTTGCTTGCCGTCTGACTTTCCTTGCGCGGCTAGACGGAACTTTTGTAACACTTCACTATATATATGTATATTTATTGGTTCCGCATAACGCGTCAGGCTGTGACGTTTTGCCCATTCCAGATAACCCTGATTCCAGTTCCGCATGTACTGATAAGATTTAGGCAGCTCATGTTGGTAGACACAATTGTTCTTTTCGTACATCTCCCACTGATTAGGGTTGGGCTCCCCTTTCATGAATTTTTCACCGCCCTTGCCACGCCAGCCAGCAAGAAAACCGATGCCAGAACCCGGTGCGGTTTCGTAGTTGATGACGAAGTCAGGGTAGTCGCGGAATTTACGCTCTCCCTGCTCGTTTACAAATGCGGGCAGTTTTAAACGCGACCCCAATTCGATTAATACTTCCTGGAATGGTTTGCATTCACCCGTTGGTTCAACAACAGGAATACGAACGGAATCGACCGGGCCCTCAAATTCAGAGATAGGTCGGTCTAACATCGACATAACATCGTGACGCTCCAGATACGTTGTATCGGGTAACACCAAATCAGCAAAGGCGACCATCTCAGATTGGAAGGCATCGCAGACAATAAGGAAAGGAATTTTGTATTCACCCTTCTCGTCTTTATCGTTGAGCATGTCACGAACACTGGTGGTGTTCATGGTTGAGTTCCACGCCATGTTAGACATGAAAATCATCATGGTATCGATGGGATACGGATCGCCGCGCCAGGCATTGGTGATGGCGTTTTGCATTAAACCGTGAACAGATAACGGGTGTTCCCATGAAAAAGCTTTATCTAAGCGTATCGGTTGACCGTCATCATCAACAAATAAATCATCAGGATCCGCTGGCCAGCCTAACGGCATACCATTTAGTGGTGTATTGGGTTGTATGTCATCCCAGCCAGTTGGTGTTTTGGCGCACGGTGGAATCGGCCTTGGAAATGGTGCTTTATGGCGGAAACCACCAGGACGGTCGATGGTACCTAAGATACTCATCAAAATAGACATCGCACGGATGGTCTGGAAGCCATTGGAATGTGCTGCCAGGCCACGCATTGCATGGAACGATACCGGGTTGCCTGTTATATGATCGTGTTCATTGCCCCAGGTGTCTGTCCATGCGATGGGTAATTCAATTTTTTCATCACGCGCGGTAATACCCATCTCATAAGCAAGGCGCTTGATAGTTTCGGCTGGAATGCCGGTAATTTCTGATGCCCACTCCGGCGTGTAATCTTTAACGCGGTCGACCAGTAACTGAAAAGCGGGTTTTACTGGGGTGCCATCATCAAGCTTAAACTCACCTAACAGGTATGGGTCTGAGCCATTAGTGTGCATAGAGATGGGTTTATTTAGCTCACGGTCCCACCACAATTTATTCTGCGAATCAAAGCAGCCTTCTTCTTTTGGTACTTCAAAACGTACAAACATACCGTTTTCGGTCGAATTTTCATCCATGTTTACCAGCTCGGCAGAGTTAGTATAATTAATTAGAAAATCACGGTCAAATAGGCCTTGCTTGATGATTTCATTAATAATGGACAAGAATAAAGCGCCATCAGTTCCTGGTTTAATCGGCACCCACTCATCGGCAATGCCCGCATAACCGCTGCGTACCGGGTTGATGGCGATAAACTTGCCACCCTTGCGCTTGAAGTCTGCCAGAGCGATTTTCATCGGATTGGAATGGTGATCCTCAGCAGTACCAATCATAATGAACAGCTTGGAACGCTCGAGATCCGGGCCGCCAAACTCCCAGAAAGAGCCGCCGATGGTGTAGATCATGCCGGCAGCCATATTTACTGAGCATAAACCACCGTGAGCTGCGTAATTGGGTGTGCCGTACTGCTTGGAAAACAGACCAGTAAGCGCCTGCATCTGGTCACGACCAGTGAATAGTGCAAACTTTTTCGGGTCAGTTGCTCGAATGTGAGCAAGACGTTCCTCCATGATGGAAAAAGCTTTTTCCCAGGAAATTTCTACGAAGTCATTGTCGCCACGATTGCTATTGGGCTTACGCATTAATGGTTTAGTCAAACGAGCCGGTGAGTACTGCTTCATGATTCCGGAAGCACCTTTGGCACAGATAACACCCTTGTTTAACGGGTGATCGGGAT
The DNA here is from genome assembly GCA_030595325.1 of Gammaproteobacteria bacterium. Taxonomy (GTDB): domain Bacteria; phylum Pseudomonadota; class Gammaproteobacteria; order SZUA-229; family SZUA-229. The sequence continues at coordinate 52,207 of JAUVDN010000005.1, forward strand.
TGCCCTGAATATAACGAATTTCACCATCACGCAAAGTAACGCGGATACCACAACGACAGGCACACATATAACAGGTTGTGTTTTTGGTCTCTAAACGGCTGTTTTCATCAGTTGCCTTAGACGTCGGGTTATGTACCGGCTGAGACATAGTTTTTATCCTTAAATCAATGGATGTGGTTAAGCGGTATGAATATCAAAGGTTTACTGTACGCCAAGCCATACGCTTTGGCTAATAAGCATTCTTAAAGCAGTCATAAAATATTACTACATTCTAATATAAAAATATTTTATGGGCGTTCATGCTCACTGTAAACAAAGCGATACACCTGTAAGTCATTTGGGATATATTAGTTTTTTGCATCTTTTAATTGAAAATTTAGCTTTATTATCAACGTGTTACATGGAAGTGCGAATCAGGCTTTTTCAGGCTGTGCGTAATAAAAGTAGCTATAATTTTTTGTGTTTTGTCGGGTTTGTTAACACTATATTGATGAAAAATTTGAAATAAGCACTGAAAGTGTATGATTTTCTTTACATATTAGAAAATTAGAAACTATTTAAATAAAAATATCTTATTGATAGTTATTAGAATTAATATAATGGTACGGTTTTTGCTAGACATGATAAATATTGAGAGATTTTCATTTTAGGGACGAAAATAATCATTTTGTCTCTGAATTATTAAATGAAATCATTTTTCATTTAAAAACTATAAATGTATAGGGAAGCAAAAATGAACAAAGCTGTTACTGTAAAATTATTTTTATCACTATTTATATTTTCAACATTAACAGCGTGTGGCGGCGGAGGTTCTGACCCAGCTCCTACACCAGCCCCGACCCCGACCCCTGAAACAACAAATGTTAGCGGCGGTGGCGTAAAAGGTCCTTTGGCCAATGCCGTTGTTACGGTTTATGCATTTGATGCCGCTAAACCGGGATTCAAAGGCGTGGTTGCAGCAACTGCAACGACTAGCGCAACGGCTGCGATTACCGGTTTAGCTCTGCCGTTTCCTGTTACGCCTCCGTACATCATGGAATTCACCAGTACACCTGGAACAACCACTGATATCACGACCGGCGAATTCCCGGTTATCACAACAATGCGTACAGTGATCACACAGTCATTGCTTAATGGTGGTGGACAGATATACGCAACACCATTAACAACCATGGCTGTTGATATCGCAGAATCTAATGCTGGTGTTGGTGCATCCGTCTCACAATTTAAAGCAGCTTTAACGTCTGCTGCAGCACAGGTGGTTTCAGCTGTTGGGTTTGGCATGTCAGGTGAAATTGACATTTTTGATACCCCACCATTAGTGGATGGTGATGCGGCAGATCTTAGTGATGTGGCAGCATATCGTACAGCAGTAGAAGCATTAACTGCGATTGTTTTTGAGATGGAAGCAGAAGCTGGAAGTGGCAGTGTTGATGGTATGTTCGCAGAATTAACATCGGACCTTTCTGATGGAACGGTTGATGGTATGGTCGATGGCGTTAAATCAGTCGTCTATTCACTAAACAGCCTGACAGAATTTGCGCAAGATCCAACGTTATTATATATACCTAATACATCCATCCCGATTACAACCATAGCCGTTGAACTGGCAACTGAAGCGGCGGCCAATCCAGCAGTAAATGTAGACACAACCGCTCTAACCGATGGCTCTATTGATGCAGTTATAAATGATGCTATAACTCCAGCTGAACCAGACCCAGATTTAGATAGCGATACAATATTTAATTCAGTTGATAACTGCCCGGTTGATGCTAATACCGATCAACTTAATACAGACGGTGACACTGAAGGTGATGTTTGTGATGCTGATGACGATAACGATGGTACACCAGATGGTAGTGATGCCTTCCCGTTGGATGCAGCAGAAGACACTGATACCGATGCAGATACCGTGGGTGATAATGCCGATAACTGCCCGGTTAATGCCAATACCGATCAGCTTAATACGGATGGTGATAGTGAAGGTAATGTGTGTGATACCGACGACGATAATGACGGTGTTGCAGACGGTTCAGATAACGCATCGCTGGATCCAAATAGTTGTAGTGATACCGATGCCGATACCTGTGATGATTGCAGTGTAGGTAGTGATGATTTTGGTCCGTTATCAGATCAGTTAATTGGTAATGATGG
>JAUVDN010000100.1 GCA_030595325.1 Gammaproteobacteria bacterium
ACTGGGTCAAACTTTTTCATTTCCAGTTTTTCAGGCATTGTGCGTTTGTTCTTGGTCGTTGTGTAGAAGTGACCAGTTTTCGCAGATGAAACCATTTTAATTTTTTCGCGCATGATAATCTCCTAAATTTCCTGGCCTAAACCTTTTCGCCGCGAGAACGCATGTCAGCTAAAACTGAATCGATGCCTTTCTTGTCGATAATGCGCATGCCGTTAGCTGTAACGCGTATTTTTACGTGACGATTTTCGCTTTCTACCCAAAAACGGTGGGTGTGCAAGTTAGGCAAGAAACGACGTCTTGTCTTATTGTGAGCATGGGAAACGTTATTACCAGAAACTGGTCGTTTACCTGTGACCTGACATACTCTTGACATTGTTATTACTCCAAACCAGAAAAATGGTTCCAAAATTGTTTAAGCGCTTTTACAAATTGTTTAAGCACTTTTATAGTGGTTTCTAATGTTTTGAAACCAATGAAAAATTGAGCCGGCAATTCTAACGGAGAAAAGCAGTGCTGACAAGTACAAAACAGGCGCAATTGACAGCTTTTAGTACCCCTGCGGTCTATATTTCGTCTATTATGCCAAAGTCGCCAGCCATGTATAATGTGCTGCAAAAATGACCTGCCTGTCAGGTTGAATTAGTTTAGCTGCTGAGAATGGCTTTGAGAATGTTGAACATGACGCAAGATATTGTATTTATTGAAGATTTACGCATAGATACCATTATTGGTATCTATGACTGGGAGCGTGAAGTAAAGCAGACAATCGCTCTCGATATCGAGATGGCAGCGGATAACAAGAAACCGGCATCAACTGAAAATATAGATGATGCGCTGAATTATAAAGCCGTTGCCAAGCGGATGATTGCCTTTACCGAAGAGAGCCAGTTTCAGCTGGTGGAGACACTGGCAGAACGTCTGATCGAAATAATCATGAAAGAATTTAATGTGCCCTGGTGTCGATTAAAGCTCAGCAAGTTGGGTGCGGTTACCGGCTCAAGATCAGTGGGCGTTATTATTGAACGTGGTCAGCAAGGTTAAAGGCAGGCAGAGTTTATCGTGGCAACCATCTACATAAGTCTGGGCAGTAATATTAATCGTGAGTCTAATACTCGCGCCGGTGTCGAGGCGCTTAGGCAGGCATTTGGTGAGTTAATCTTGTCTTCTGTTTACGAGAGTGAAGCCGTGGGGTTTGACGGTGACGCTTTTTATAATATGGTCATTGCCTGTGAAGTGGTTAGCGCTGTCCACGATACCAACCAGATCTTGCGTGATATCGAGGATGTTAATGGCCGTGACCGCACAGGGCCTAAATTTTCATCGAGAACGCTGGATCTTGACCTATTGTTATACGATGATTTGATACTTGATGAGCATGGTTTAACACTGCCGCGTGGCGAAATTTTGAAGAATGCTTTTGTGTTATGGCCGATGGCTGAAATTGCACCGGATCTGAAACATCCCGAAACACAGACTAGTTACGCAGAGTTGTGGTCAGCTTTTGATAAGAACAAAGAAAGCCTGAAACCTATTGAGTTTTCTTTTTGATTCGTTTATTTAATTCTGTATTTAATCTTGTTTTCAAATTATTACTATGAGCCTTGATTCAATTCCTTGTGATCTGTTTATTGATATTTCCGGTACGGATTGCGCGGTGCCATTTTCAAAATTAAACGATGCGCTTGAAGTATTAACGCTGGGGCAGACTTTAATGGCAGTATCAAGAAAGCAAGCGCTGCAGAGTGATATCCCTGCATTTTGCAGGCAACGTAATTTGCAGCTGATAGGCCAAGGTGAAGCGGATGATCAGTTTTACTTCTTAATGCAATTATCTGATTGATGATAACCGGGTAATTAATCTAGCTTGCTGGCTAGAAATTCAATCATACGTTTTACTTTTTGCGGTACAAACTTACGTTCCGGATAAACCGCGTGAATATCAAAAGTAGTGGGTTTATAGTCGGCCAGTATAACTTTTAAACGTCCATTTTTAATATGTTCTCTTGCGTACCATTCGCAGATAACCGATATACCGAGTCCCTCCAGAGTGGCATCACAAATCGCATCGGGGCTACTGGCTTTTAAACGGCCGGTGACACGGACCGATTCATCACCTTGCTGCGTACTATTGAAATACCACAGGTCGGGTGTTTTCTGTAACGAGTAAAACAGACAGTTATGCTTGGTAAGGTCAGCAGGTTTCTTGGGTCGACCATGTTTGACCAGATACTCCGGACTGGCGAGAACAACGCGTGGACTACAGCCTATTTTTCTAGCAATCAAGGTAGAGTCTTCTAACGGTCCGATACGGATGGCCAAATCGATACCTTCTTTTACCAAATCAATGTAGTCGTCATCAAATAATAGATCGATATTGATATCCGGATAGGCAGTAAAAAATTCATTGATATACGGCAAAATGCAGGTGCGACCAAATGCTGCGCTGGTGGAAATTCGTAGCGTGCCTGTCGGTTTGATCTTGCCTTTGCCGACGCTGGCTTCCGCTTCCTGAAAATCATTGAGAATGCGAATACAGTGGTGATAATACTCTTTGCCGGCTTCTGTCAGCTTTAATGAGCGGGTACTTCGATTAAGTAATTTGGTGCCTAACCGCTCTTCTAACGAGGCGATATGTTTACTTACCGTTGACTGTGACATGTTGGTTTCACGTGCCACAGCGGAAAAATTCTTCGCTTCTACGACACGGCGAAACACTGCCATACTGCTCATTACATCCATACTATTTCCGTGGGTTGCCCATAGAATAGGTCTTTCAGGTGTTTCGAGTATAACTTATTCCATATTGGAATGAGTTATATTCCGGATTAAGTGGTTATTTGTTATATAAGACTAGTCTAATGTGTTTATAAAGGCTGTATGCAGTGACTTGTATTAAGTGAATAAATTGAAGCCATTATTTATTGATCTTTTAACCAGAGGAGAAAGCACATGACTAAATTAGCAACAGTGAATGAACTTCAAGAAAGTGAGAGTACAAATAGTACATTAACCGAGCAGTTACTGGCTGGCGGAGCGGATGGATGGCTCGAGCAAAAATTTGATGAACAAATGGAAAAATACAAAGCGAGTAAAACACCATCAATGGCGATTGTGGTGACTAAAGGTAGTCTGGACTGGGCATACCCTCCCTTTATTCTGGCATCATCAGCCGCTGCATTAGGTTGGGATGTGCACCTGTTTTTTACTTTCTACGGTTTGAATCTGCTTAAAAAAGACCTTAGTCTTGAAATTAGCCCGCTAGGCAACCCGGCAATGCCGATGAAGATGCCATTTGGGCCGGAGTGGTTTAAAAAAATTAACTGGAATGTGCCAAATGCTATCAGCAGTAATATTCCGGGATTCGAGAAGGCAGCGACCGGGTTAATGAAGCAAACCATGGCAAACAAGGGTGTAGCGACAATTGAAGGATTGCGTGAGCTGAGTTTGGAGGCTGGTGTCAAAATGATTGCCTGTCAGATGACGGTTGATCTATTCGGTTATGATATGGATGAATTCGTACCTGAAGTGTCTGACTGGGTCGGTGTGGCTTACGTTTGAATTAACGGTTACTTGTCATCAGAGGCAAGTCGCTAGAATTTTTGAGAATGGAGATTACAGGTATGCAACAAGTAAAAATGATGGGTAAAATTATCCAGGTTGAACTTAGTAACAATGCAAAAAAGCAGCTGGATAAGCGAACGAAACCGCTGTTAGTTGAAATGGAGTTATATTTCAGTTGCCTGCTGAGAAAAGAGATTCGTATTGTTGAAACGTTACGTGAGCAACTGGATGAAGCATTTTCTGTACAACTTTCAGATAATTTACACATCAGTTTTCGACCGGTGATGACCAAATCTTGCAGTGTTTCTTCGTGTGAGGGTAAAAAGCCGCCAGTAAGTGATTTCCCGATCAAAAAACCACAATCTTATGTGCCAAAATGGTTGAAGCTCGACTTTAAAAGAGGTGAGTGGTGTGGCGATTTTGGTTATTGATGAGAAATATAGTTACAAGTTACAAGTTTTAAGTTTTAGGGTTTTCTTGTAACTTAATACTGATTTTTGGTTACACTGAGACACATGTTTCGCTATGCCATATTTATATTATTTCTATGTCCAATAGCTTCAGCTGATGAGTTATATAATTCAGGGTGGCGAATCAATGCTGATAATGATCTGTTAGCAGGTCAGAATACAGATAGGGATTATACCGGTGGTATTGCCTTTACCTTGTCTGGCAGACGTGTACAGGAATACCCTGTCACGCTCGATTCCCTGCGAGCGGGCACTGACCGCTTAATATCATTTCCTTTGCTGTATCAATCATTTGTGAATATGAGTTTTCATAGTCAGCAATATGGCATGCTTTGGTTTACTCCTGATGATATTGAAAGTACTGCTCCGATTTATGATGACCGGCCTTATGCCAGTTTATTATTTATGTCTAATTCGGAGTTCACCGTATTACCTGAAAAGGGCGTAGCCTATATATCAAGGCTGACTATAGGGTTTCTGGGTCTGGATGCGGCTGAAAATGTTCAGGCTTTCTTGCATGAAGCTACAAATTCAGATGTGCCAAACGGCTGGGGTAATCAAGTTTCCTCTGGTGGTGAGCCGACGGCGATGCTTACTTATGGCATTCAGCAAAGTATTTATACATCAGCTCAGCAACAACTTAAGCTGGAGTATGAAGGTAATCTGGGTTTTATTACGGATGTGAATGCCGGTATTAACTGGCGTTGGGGCAGAATCAATTCATCCTGGTGGGCGTTTAACCCGTATCAGTCAAAATACATACAGCAATCGATGCCGGTGTTTTCTAGCAATAGCGGTGAAGGTAACGGTGAGCTCTACCTGTGGGCTGGCGGTCGGCTAAATTTTCGAGTTTATAATGCGATGCTACAAGGGCAGTTCAGGCATAGTGAAGTAACCGTGAGCAGTTCAGACATGGAGCGCCTGGTTGCTGAATACTGGTTCGGTGTGACCGGTGAAATTGTTAAAAAATATTACGCAAGTATATTTGTGCGTGGCCACACAGAAGAATTTAAGGGGTCAAATGCAAGAAGCGCTACGTGGGTTGGACTGGTTTTTTCCCGGGCATACTGACATGGTTAAGATATTGATTGTTGCTGTATAATTGCGAAAAATAAAATGAACTAAAAATTAATGTGATGAAAAGATACCTTCTATTATTTCTACTACTTCTACTCTCTATTTTCTCTGTGCCATCCTATGCTTCAGATGAAGTTATGGCGGACATGGAGACGATGTCTGATCAGCTGAAACAGGTTAGTAAAAACATAAGTCGCGGCCGCTTTGAGGGGGCTGATCTTACTGCGTGGACAAAGCTGACCATAAAGATGAAGAGCGCGGGTTCGCTTTGCGTGTCGAATAGTGAGACGGCGTTGCTTGATTTGAAAACGGTTATGGATGGGCTGGGTGAAAAGGTTAAAGGTGAAGATGTCGAGGTAACCAGGAAACGGGCTACCTATCAGAAAGAAAAAGCGGAGCTGGATAAAACGCTGGCTAAGTGTAACTTGTTTATCGTCAGTAGCGCAGAAGTAAGTCTGCATATCGATGAAGCGGAAAAATCCTACTTCAGACAAAAGTATCTTGCTAGAAGTCCGCACATGCTTGAGTTGGTTGAATCTTACCTTGAAAACCCGGTTGCTATTTTGCAGGACTCAGGTGAGTTCATATTTAAACGTTCCGGTATTAATGAGATTGATATTCTGGATGTCATTCTGAGCGTTGTCGCTGTCCTGATTTCGATATTTATAGGAATCTGGTTGCGTAAGAAGTTACTTCTGATTGAGAGTAAAAGACAGTGGCAGGATGACTTTACTGAAAACCTGATACGAGCAACTCTTACTACATTATCCTGTTCAGCACCTTATCTGATTGGGTCAGCTATGGCAGCGATAACCTCGGTCGTTATCACCATGGAAGTTGAAGAAATTCCATTCGTTACGGAATTCTTTGTCGGTCTGCTTATATTCTTTATGATTACCACGGTTATACGTTTACTGTTATCACCGTTTCCACCAGCTAAACCGTTTATATTTTTCTCTTCACATATTGCTGAAGCGCTAGCAAGAAGATTAAAGGTATTGGCAATATTAAGCTTGGTCGGTTACCTGTCTTTCTATACTGTGTTCTCAGAAAGTATCGTCGAGTCAAATTTGATGTTGATGCGAAATGTATTTTCACTGTTTTTTGTGTTGAACCTTGTCTGGACCTTACAGGTTATTATCTCATCACCCAAGTTGCCGAAACTGCGTTATATATCGATGTTTGTCATCGTCGCTGTACTTGCATCGTTGGTAGCTGAATGGCTGGGTTACAGAAATCTGGCTTTTAGCAGTCGTCGGATCATACTGATGTCTTTTGTCGTGTTCATAGTATTTATCGGTATCGCAAAATTGTTTAGAGATTTGTTTAATGCTGTCGACGATGGCACGTATCCGTGGTGTCGTCGTGTACATAAATCACTGGGTGTCGAAAGTGGTGAAAAAGTCCCGGGTTTGATCTGGATACGATTATTAGCGACGATTATTATATGGGGTTCGTTTGCCTTCCTGTTTATTTCTGCCTGGGATTACAGCGGTGGTGTCATAGAACAGGTTAAAGGTTATATAGTAAATGGGTTCGATATCGGTGGTTTTCGTATCGTCCCCAGCAGAGTTTTGTGGGCACTGCTGGTGTTTGGAGGTATTATTATTTTGTCCAGCTGGATCCGCTCACAACTGGAGAATAATTGGCTGAAGATGACAACCATGGGGCAGGGCGCGCGCGACGCACTGGTGACGATAATGGGTTATATACTGTTCATTATCGCAATAATGGCAGGGCTGTCTGCAGCAGGTTTTGATTTTGGAAACATAGCCATCATTGCTGGTGCTTTATCCGTTGGTATTGGTTTTGGTCTGCAAAATATTGTAAACAACTTTGTTTCAGGTCTTATTCTTTTGTTTGAGCGACCAATCCGTAAAGGTGACTGGATAGAAGTAGGTGGTACAGAAGGTTATGTGAAAGATATTCATATTCGTTCAACCATAATCCAAACGTTTGACCGGTCTGATGTTATTGTGCCAAATTCAGAGTTGATATCAAATCAGGTCACAAACTGGGTTCTTTCAAGTAAGAGTGGTCGCGCCATCGTTCCGGTTGGTGTGGCATATGGTACAGATACTGGAAAAGTGCGAGAGATATTGTTAGCGATTGCAGAAGAAAATACTCAGGTTGCTAAAGTCAGCTCTATGCCAAAACCAGTTGTGTTATTTAGAGAGTTCGGTGATAGTTCGTTAAACTTTGAGTTGCGAGTATTCTTGCATAATGTTGATAGCCGTTTAGGTATCATAAGTGATTTAAACTTTGCTATCGATAAAGCGTTTAAGGAGGCTGGTATCGAGATACCATTCCCGCAGCGTGATCTGCATGTTAAAAGTATGCCTGACAGCTTTAATAAGCCTGAGCAATAAACCGGAATAAGAAGTCCAGGCAGTAAGCACGAGCAATAAGCCTGACAAATGAATTATTATAAATATAGCATTGAGTTTGGGTTGATAGACGAAAACAACAATAATATTGATTACAATGGGAAGTGCAATGTCATTTAAGAATAATTATATGTGTAAATTTATATTTTTTATCCTGATCTCGGTGGTAACTGTATCGTGTGTTACGGAAACAATTGAATCACCGCGAATGAAGTTTCCTGAAGCAGCAGTGATAGCAGTGCAGGATCCTAATATATTTGTTACCAAGGGGTCGACGATTGCCTGGTTACCAGAAGCTGTGCGTTTTTATAAAGATAAAAGATTGCAGAATGCGCCTGTTAAATCGTTGATCGAGAAAGAGATCGTTAAAAACATAATTGATAAAGAGATGATCTACGTTGATTCGGTAAATGGTGCAAAATATGCAATTGCGTATACAGCAGCTCTGGAGTCATCTTTAGATGATACGGCGATTATTCGTAATTTTGGATTAATGCCTGGCAATTCTCAAGTGCCGAAGGACGATGCTAATGTTGAAAAGGGCACATTAGTTATTTATGTGTT